>DATADI010000688.1:0-4707 GCA_036258615.1 Thermomonospora sp.
GTGATGCCGAGGCGCTCGTGGAGCTGGTTGAGGGAGGCGCGCATGGACACGCGGAGCTTGGCGTCGAGGTTGGACAGCGGCTCGTCCATCAGGAACGCCTGCGGCTCGCGCACGATCGCGCGGCCCATGGCGACGCGCTGCCGCTGGCCGCCGGACAGGGCCGCCGGGCGGCGCTGGAGGAACTGCTCCAGGCCGAGCATCTTGGCGGCGTTGTGGACGCGCTCCTTGATCTCCGCCTTGGGGGTGCCGCGCAGCTTGAGGCCGAACGCCAGGTTCTGCTCGACCGTCATGTGCGGGTACAGGGCGTAGTTCTGGAAGACCATCGCGATGTCGCGGTCCTTGGGGGCCAGGTCGTTGACCACGCGGTCGCCGATCGAGACGGTGCCGCCGCTGATGTCCTCCAGCCCGGCGATCATCCGCAGCGCGGTGGACTTGCCGCAGCCGGACGGGCCGACCAGCACCATGAACTCGCCGTCGCGGATCTCCAGGTCCAGCGAGTCGACGGCCTTGACGCCGCCCGAGTACACCTTGTCGACGCCCTTCAGCGTGATCTGCGCCATCGCAACCTCCGGTGAATACGTTTCCACCGAACTTCATCAGGCACCCGCCGCGCTGTCAAGACTGGCTTAGACCAATCAAGCCAACCCCTGTGGCATAGGGCCAGTTGAACACGCTGATCGTGAACGTTCGTCCACGCGGTGTGCAGAGTGCGCCCGACGGGTATGGAATCGTTTCCAAAGCCTGGGGACGTGGGAGGATGGTCCGGGCCGGTGCAGCGGAGGATGTGGGCGATGACGGCGAGCCGCCGCGCGGCGACGATCAAGGACGTGGCCCGGCGGGCCGGGGTCGGGGTCGCCACCGTCTCCCGGGTCCTGTCGGGCTCGGGCGCGGTCAGCGAGACGACCCGCGAGCGCGTGCTGCGCGCCGCCCGGGAGCTGGAGTACCGGCCGAGCGCCCTGGGCCGCAGCCTCAAGACCCAGCGCACCGGGACGATCGGCCTGGTCGTCCCGGAGGTCACCGACCCGTTCTGCGCCGAGCTGGCCGCCGGGGTGCTGGCCTGCGCGCGGACCCTCGGCGAGCACGTCCTGCTGGACGCCTCCCACGACGACCCCGCCCGCGAGGTTGAGATCATCGACCGGCTCGTGGAGCAGCGCGTGGACGGGGTGATCGCGGTGCCGTCCGGGGAGCCCGCCGGGTGGCGGGCCGCGGTGCGCGCCGGGGTCGCGGTGGTGTTCGCCGACCGCGCGGTGGCCGGGCTGCCGGAGATCCCCGCGGTGCTGGCCGACGACGCGGCGGGGGTGCGTTCGGCCGTGGAGTACCTGGCGGGCCTGGGGCACCGGCGCATCGGCCTGCTCGGCACGACGACCACCGGCCAGCCGTACCGCGGCGACCCAGGGGTCCGGGAGGAGGCGTTCCGCGCGACGCTGGCCGACCGGGGCCTGACCCCCGACGAGGACCTCCTGGTGCGGGCCCGTCCGGGCCGCGACAGCGCGTTCGCCACCGCCGCCGGGCTGTTCCAGCGCCGGCCCGACATGACCGCGGTGCTGGCGGCCACCCACCTGCTCGGCGAGGCGGCGGTGCTCGTGGCGCGGGAACTGGACCTGCGGATCCCCGGGGACGTGTCGATCGCCATGGTCGACGACGTGCCGTGGGCGGAGCTGTGCGACCCGCCGCTGACGGCGGTGGCCCGCCCCGGCCGGGACATGGGGTACCGGGCGTGCGAGGTGCTGCTGCGCGATCCGGCGCGCCGGGAGCGGGGCCGGCCGGTGGTGCTGCCGACCGAGCTGCTGATTCGCGGCAGTTGCGGGCCCCCGGCGGGAATGCCCGGGGCGGCCCCGCGATCGGCGCGAACACGCTAAATTTCCTCCGTGGAGGAGATAGATCGCCAGATCATGGGGCTGCTGGCCCGGGACGGCCGGATGAGCTTCACCGATCTGGCCAAGGAGACCGGGCTGAGCGTGTCGGCCGTGCACCAGCGGGTCCGGCGGCTGCAGAAGCGCGGGGTGATCAAGGGCTTCGCGGCGCGGCTGGACGCCGAGCAGATCGGCCTGCCGATGACGGCGTTCGTGTCGATCAAGCCGATCGACCCGGCGGCCCCCGACGACGCGCCCGACCGGCTGGCCCACCTGCCGCAGATCGAGGCGTGCCACTCGGTGGCCGGGGAGGAGAGCTACATCCTGAAGGTGCGGGTGGCGACCCCGAACGAGCTGGAGGACCTCCTCCAGCAGATCAGGGCCGCCGCGAACGTCTCCACGCGTACCACCGTCGTGCTCAGCACCCCCTACGAGGACCGTCCCCCCCAGCTATGAGCCGGCGGGCCGCAGCGCCTCCAGGATCTCCTCGGCACGCCCGGCCGACGCGTCCGGGTCGGTGCCCGGCCCGGCGATCTGCGGGTCGAAGTTCAGGTCCACGAACAGCTCGGTGACCCCCTGGGCCGCCAGCTCCGCCATGTCCGCCAGGATCTCCTGGTACGAGCCGGTCAGCGGCCGGCGGTCCGGCCGCCCGCCGGGCCGCACCCGCACCGCGCCCCGGCACACGAACCGCAGCGCGCCCGGGTCGCGCCCGGCCTCCTCCGCGGCGTCGCGGACGACCTGGATCTGCGCGCCCATGGTGGTCAGGTCGGCGCTGCTGGCGCTGACCCATCCGGCGGCCAGCCGTCCGGCGCGGCGCAGCGCGGGCGGGGTCTTGCCGCCCAGCAGGATCGGCGGCTCGGGCCGCTGCACCGGCTTGGGCTCCAGCCGCACCGGCGGGATCCGGTGGAACTCGCCCGAGTAGGAGCTGACCTCCTCGGTCCACAGGGCCCGCAGCGCCGCCAGGAACTCCTCGGCCCGCGCCCCGCGCCGGTCGTCGGGGGCCCCGGTGGCGGCGAACTCGGCGGGCATCCAGCCCAGCCCCAGCCCCAGGTCCAGCCGCCCGCCGGAGACGTGGTCGAGGGTGGCGGCCTGCTTGGCCAGCAGCGGCGGGGAGAAGAACGGGATGTTGAGCACGGCCACCCCGAGCCGGATCCGGCTGGTCATCCCCGCCAGGTACGCCAGCGTGACCATCGGGTCGGGGACGTTGCGGTAGGTGGTGTCGGCGGAGTCGGCCGGGTTGAGCAGCCGCTGCAGCGTCCACACCGAGTGGTACCCGAGCTCCTCGGCGCGCCGGGCGATCCGGACCTGGTGGGCGGGCGTGGCCCAGGGGCCGCACACCGGCACCGCGAAACCGACCTTCACAAGCGCCTCCTGCGTCGTCGTCGACGGGCTGCACCTTACAACGTCAAGGTGCCGGGCCGGGTCCCCGGGGTAGCAGGAATCACCCCGGAACCGGACATGATCGCCGATACGCTGGCAACGGACGTCGGGAGGTGCACATGCGGATCCCCGGGGAACTCGCCCAGGCGGTCAAGCCGAAGCTGCGCGGGTGGCTGCACCTGGGCACGTTCCCGGTCGCGCTGGTGGCCGGGATGCTGCTGGTGGCGCTGGGGCCGACGCTGGCGGCCCGGCTGTGCGCGGCGGTGTACGCGCTGACCTCGGCGCTGCTGTTCGGGGTCTCGGCCGCCTACCACCGGGGGCGCTGGTCGGCGCGGGCGGCCGAGCGGCTGCGGCGCTTCGACCACGCCAACATCTACCTGATCATCGCGGGGACGTACACGCCGTTCGCGTACCTGATCCTGGAGGGCGGCGCCCGCGCGGTGGTGCTGTCGGTGGTGTGGGCCGGTGCGGCGGCGGGCGTGCTGTTCCGGGTGCTGTGGGTGGGCGCGCCCCGCTGGCTGTACACCGCGCTGTACATCGGGCTGGGCTGGGTGGCGGCGTTCTTCGTGCCGCAGTTCCTGGAGGGCACCGGCCTGGCGGTGGCGGGGCTGGTGATCCTGGGCGGCGTGCTGTACAGCGCGGGCGGCCTGGTCTACGGGCTGCGCCGCCCGGACCCCTCGCCGCGCTGGTTCGGGTTCCACGAGGTCTTCCACGCCCTGACGGTCGCGGCGTACGTGCTGCAGTACATCGCGGTGTCGGTGGTGGTCTACCGCGCCGGCACCCTGTAGGGCCCCGGGGCCGTCAGGGGGCGGCGACGATGAAGTCGGCGTTGCCGAAGCCGACCTCGTCGCCGGGGCGGACGCGGGCGGGCCCGGTGAGCCGCCAGCCGTTGACGCGGGTGCCGTTCATCGAGCCCAGGTCGGTCAGCAGCCAGCCGCCGTCGTCGCCTCGGTACAGCTCGGCGTGGAACCGCGAGACGGTCAGGTCGGTGAGCACGAAGTGGCAGCCGGGCGCGCGGCCGACGACGATGCGGGTGGCCTCGGCGGGCGGCAGCCGGAACCGGGGGAGCCGGGGGGCGCGCCAGGCGGCCTCGATCCGCGCGGTGACCGACGACACCGACGCGACCAGGCCGGTGAGGCGGTTGACGACGCCGTGCCGGGAGGGCAGGTCGTGGACGATGTCGTCCAGCTCGGCGCGGCTGCGGGCGGCCAGGACCTGTTCGACGCGGCGTTCGAAGGTGTCGTGGGACATCCGTCCCTCGGCGACGCGGTCGCCGAGCACCTGCAGCACCCGGTCCCGTTCACTGTCGGACGCCCGCACCGGGTACGCCTGACCGTCCATGACTGCGAGTATCCAGTTCCCCTCGGCGGCTGTCCAGACGAACCCTCTCATAGCGGCGGGGGCCGCCGATCTCCGCCGCCGCCGAGGGTTGGGACGGCGGCGGGGGCGGAAAGGTTCGGGCTAGTCCTCCTCC
>DATADI010000689.1:0-5132 GCA_036258615.1 Thermomonospora sp.
CGCCGGTCGGCCGGGCGGTCCGGTCGTCCAACCCCAGCCCAGGCGAGACCGGTCGTCTCTCTGCGGAGACACTGCTCGGCCGGACCGGCGAGGGTGCTATCCCATGCGCGCCGCCCGGACCCCTGACCGGACGGTCTCTGGTGTGACCGCGGCAGCGTTCCCGAAACCCCCTATGTCCGGAAGCGCCGCCGCTTCGTCACACTAGGAAGATTACGGGCGCCCCCCGCGCCTTCTCGTCCCCCGCAAGGAGGGACCCGGAGTCGTCCTGAAGGGGGATCCGGGTCGGCCAGGTACCACCGCACGGTGAGGTGAGACGTCCTGCCGGGCGGTAAGGATGGACGCGTGACCGGCGACGACAGGGACCAGGGGCCACCGTTCGGCCAGGAGATCGCGCACCACGCGTGGCGGTTGTCCGGGCGGGTGGTGGCGGGTCTCGGGCAGCTGCTGCTGTGGGCGCTCACCGGGATCGGCACGGCGCTGCGTCCGGTGGCGCTGCGGGTGGGGGCGAGGCTGTTCGGGCCGCCGCGTCCGCCCGTGCCGCCGCAGCCGTACGGACCGGGGCGGCCGGGGCCGGGCGGGGACGGCCGGACGCGGGTGGCCCCGGTGGGGATGCACACGGCCCCGATGCCGCGGTGGATCGGCCCGTGGCGTGAGTTTGCCGCGTCCTGGTACTTCGCCCCGCTGACCGGGGTGGCGCTGGTGGTGGCCGCGCTGGCGGAGCTGGCGCCGCAGGGGGTCTCGCCGGTGAGCGTCGCGGGCGGGTTCGCGGTGGCCTCCACGCTGCCGCTGGTGTGGCGGCGCGAGTTCCTGCGGCCGGTGGCGGCGGTGGCGCTGAGCGCGTTCGCCGCGGGGTTGCTGTCCGGGCAGGAGCCGCTGTTCACCACGGCGTTCGCCGCCCTCTACACGCTGTACGCGCTGGGCCGGCACCTGCCGCGGCAGAGCGCGGGGGCGCTGGCGGTGGGCGCGTCGGCGACCGTCGGGGTGATCTACCTGGCGGCGCAGAGCCTGGACGAGGTGCCGTGGCCGGCGGCGCTGCTGGCGGTGCTGGCGGCGATCGGGCTGGGCGACGCGCGGCGGGTGAAGGAGAGCGCCGAGCGGACCGAGGCCGAGGCCCAGGAACGCAACAACGAGACCCTGACCCGGCTGACGGCCGTCCAGCGGGAGCAGGCGGTGATGCGCGAGCGGGCGCGGATCGCCCGGGAGCTGCACGACGTGGTGGCGCACTCGGTGTCGATGATCGCCGTGCAGGCCGAGACCGCCCCGTACACGATGAACGACCTGTCGCCGCAGGCCCGCGAGGGCTATCTGGAGATCGCCCGGACGGCGCGGGAGGCGCTGGTGGAGATGCGGCGGCTGCTGGGGGTGCTGCGCGCCGACGCGGGGGCCGGGCCGCCGGAGTCGGCGCCGCAGCCCCGGCTCGACCGCCTGCCGGATCTGATCGACCAGCACCGGGGCGCGGGCGGCAGCGCCAGGCTGGAGGTACGGGGCGATCCGCGGGACCTGTCGGCGACGGTGGAGCTGTCGGCGTACCGGATCGTGCAGGAGGCGCTGACGAACGCGCGGCGGCACGCGCCCGGCGCGGACGTGCGGGTCGAGCTGGCCTACCTGAACGACCGGTTGGCGGTGCGGGTGCGGGACACGGGGGCGGCGGCCCCCACGATGGTGCTCGATCCCGCCCAGCCGGGCGGACACGGCCTCGTGGGCATGCAGGAGCGTGCGACCATGCTGGGCGGACGGTTCTCCGCCGGCCCGGCGAACGACGGCGGCTTCATGGTGGAGGCCGAGTTGCCGTTCGTGAGGGAGGAGACGTCCCGCCGTGACGCACACCCTGCTCCACCTCCGGGGCACGAGCGCCGCTGACCGGGAGACCGCGCGGTGATCAAGGTGATGGTCGTCGACGACCAGACCATCGTGCGGGCCGGATTCGCCGCGCTGCTGAACGCCCAGGACGACATCAGCGTCGTGGGCGAGGCCGGGGACGGCCTCACGGCGGTGCGCCTGGCCGAGCGGACCCGGCCCGACGTGGTGGTGATGGACATCCGGATGCCCGGCATGGACGGCATCGAGGCCACCCGCCGGATGCTGGCGCGGCCGGGGAACGACGCGCTGCGGGTCCTGGTGCTGACGACGTTCGACGTGGACGAGTACGTCTACGAGGCGCTGGCGGTGGGGGCCAGCGGGTTCCTGCTCAAGGACGCCACCGCCGACGAACTGGTGGCGGCGGTGCGGGTGGTGGCGCGCGGCGACTCGCTGCTGGCCCCGCAGGTCACCGGGCGGCTGATCCGCGAGTTCACCCGGCAGCGCCGCAGCCGGCCGCGCCCTCCGGCGGAGCTGGCCACGCTCACGGCGCGTGAGACCGAGGTCCTGGTGCTGATCGCGGGCGGCCTGTCGAACGGGGAGATCGCCGAGCGTCTGGTGGTCAGCGAGCACACGGTCAAGACGCACGTCGCGCGGGTCTTCACCAAGCTGGGGCTGCGCGACCGCGCGCAGGCGGTGATGCTGGCGTACGAGTCGGGCCTGGTCACTCCCGGCACGGGGTCCGAGAGCCCGCAGACCTAGTACCCCTGCGGGCCGGGCGGCGGCGGTGGCTGCTGCGGCGGATGAGGCGGCTGCCCGTACCCGGGCCCTCCGTAGGGCTGCTGCGGCGGGTACTGCTGCCCGGGCGGCGCGGGCGGCTGCGCCGGAGGGGGAGGCGGCTGCCGGCCGTAGGGCCGGGGTGGCTGTCCCTGCGGTTGGTGCCCGTACGGCTGGGGTGGTTGCCCGTAGGGCTGCGGGGGCTGGGGTGGGTACGGCTGGTGGGGATTCTGCCGGCGGAAGTAGGGATCGTCCGGGGGCAGGGCCTCGGGGTAGGGCGGCGGGTAGCCCTCCCGGATGGCGTGCCGGTTGAGCAGGCGCTGGGCCGAGGGGCGGGGCGGCGGCTCGCGGCGGCGGTACTGGGCGGGGATCGACGGGTCGCCGGGCGGCACGGGACCGCCGCCGCGGCGGATGCGGGGGCCGAACAGGAGGAACGAGCCCACGGTGATGATCGGGCCGATGACCGCCAGCGCGAGCATGGTGCGCTCGTTGTCGTCGCGCTGCTCCTCGTAGCTGCGCACGGTGGTCTTGCCGTTCTTGGTCTCCCGGCAGGTCTCGCCCGGCTCCATCACCTGACTGCCGCACTTGACCTCGTCGTCGCCGCCGAAGGCGCCCACGCCGAGGAAGAACAGGAACAGCCCGAGCAGGGCGCCGATGATCCCGTAGAGCCGATTCCCCATCTCGCCGCCTAGTCCCGGGGTTGCCGCGCGGGCCGTCCGGCCCGGTCCTGGGGCGATGGTAGCGGCTGGCGGCGGAGCAGCCGGAGGGCCTTCTCCTTCTCGAAGTCCAGGGCGCGGGCGGGCGGTGCCGAGAGCCTGCCGATCCGCTCGCCCAGCTCGCGTACCCTCGCCTGGACCTCCGGCTCGGCCAGCACCCGCAGCCCGAACGCCAGCTCGGCGGGGCTGATGTCGTACCGCTTCTCCAGGGCGAGGGCGAGGGCGACGGCGCGCAGCTCGGCGTCGCCGAAGCGGCGGTGGCCGCCGGGTTCGCGGGTGGGCGGCAGCAGGCCGAGGGCCTCGCGGTAGCGGAGCATGCGGGGCGAGGTGCCGAGCCGCCGGGCGGCCTCCGTGATGCGCATGCCGCCGATTCTGACAAATGACCGTCAAGAACGCCCACCCGGCGGTGCTCCCGCGGCCATGCCGGGCCTAGACTCGCAGCCGTACGCGACTGCGAGGAGCTTTCGAACCATGGACTACAAGGTCGCCGACCTTTCGCTGGCCGAGTTCGGCCGCAAGGAGATCCGGCTCGCCGAGCACGAGATGCCCGGTCTGATGGCGGTGCGGCGGGAGTACGCCGACAGCCAGCCGCTGCGCGGGGCCAAGATCATGGGCTCGCTGCACATGACCATCCAGACCGCCGTGCTCATCGAGACGCTGGTCGCGCTCGGCGCCGACGTCCGCTGGGTGAGCTGCAACATCTTCTCCACGCAGGACCACGCCGCCGCCGCGGTCGTCGTCGGCCCGGACGGCACGGTGGACGACCCCAGGGGCGTGCCGGTGTTCGCCTGGAAGGGCGAGACGCTGGAGGAGTACTGGTGGTGCACCGACCAGGCGCTGTCCTGGCCCGACGGCACCCCGCCGAACATGATCCTGGACGACGGCGGTGACGCCACCCTGCTCGTCCACAAGGGCGCGGAGTTCGAGAAGCTCGGCTCGGTGCCGGAGGCCGGGGCCGACGACCCCGAGGAGTGGGGCGTCATCCTCGACACGCTGCGCCGCACCATCGCCGAGCGGCCCGGCCGCTGGACCGAGACCGCCGCCGCGATCAAGGGCGTCACCGAGGAGACCACCACCGGGGTCCACCGCCTGTACGAGATGGCCAAGAACGGCACGCTGGCGTTCCCGGCCATCAACGTCAACGACTCGGTCACCAAGTCGAAGTTCGACAACAAGTACGGCTGCCGCCACTCGGTGCTCGACGGCCTCAACCGCGCCACCGACGTGCTGATCGGCGGCAAGGTCGCGGTCGTCTGCGGGTACGGCGACGTCGGCAAGGGCTGCGCCGACGCGCTGCGCGGCCAGGGCGCCCGGGTCATCGTCACCGAGATCGACCCGATCTGCGCGCTGCAGGCGGCGATGGACGGCTACCAGGTCACCACGCTGGAGGACGTCGTCGGGATCGCCGACATCTTCGTGACGGCCACCGGCAACTTCAACATCATCACCGCCGACCACATGTCGCGGATGAAGCACCAGGCCATCGTCAGCAACATCGGCCACTTCGACAACGAGATCGACATGGCCGGGCTGGCCCGCATCCCCGGCATCCGGAAGAACAACATCAAGCCGCAGGTCGACGAGTGGGTGTTCCCCGACGGGCACAGCATCATCGTGCTCGCCGAGGGCCGCCTGATGAACCTGGGCTGCGCCACCGGCCACCCCTCGTTCGTGATGTCGAACTCCTTCACCAACCAGGTCATCGCGCAGATCGAGCTGTTCACCAAGACCGAGGAGTACCCGGTCGGCGTGTACGTGCTGCCCAAGCACCTGGACGAGAAGGTCGCCCGCCTGCACCTGGACGCCCTGGGCGTCAAGCTCACCGAGCTGACCAAGGAGCAG
>DATADI010000690.1:0-2839 GCA_036258615.1 Thermomonospora sp.
TCGATCGTCTCGCGGATGCCGGGCGCTGGCGCTGCGGGCGCGTGACGGCGGGCGGCCTGCCGTCCCCGGACGGGACCGGCCGGACGCGGCGGGGCGATGGGAGCGGGGGCGGGCGGCGGGCCGCCGTACCCTCCGCCCAGGAAGTCGGGGACGTCCAGGTCGTCCTCGGCGGCGTACAGCGAGGCCGCCGCCGGGGGAGCGCCCGGGGCGGGCATCGCGCTCATCGGCATCGCCGCGGCCTGGTACGGCGCGGGCATCTGCCACCCGGACGGCTGTTCGACGGGCTGGATGACCCGGTGCGGGGCCTCCCCGCCGGTGGCCACGCGGGTGTCGACCGCGACGAACGCGGTGAACCGGCACAGGACGGTGAAGCGCAGGGACGTGTCCACGATGCGGCGTTCGAGGTCGGGTGAACCGGTGACGGCGTACCGGTCCTCCAGGTCGCGCAGGTGCGCGCGCGCCCAGGTCGAGGTGGCGGCCTTGGCCTGGCTGAGGGAGGTCTCCGCTTCCTGTCGCCAGGCGGGGCCGTCCGCCGCCGTGGCCCGTACGGTGACGGAGCCGCCGGTGTCCGCCCGCCGGTAACGACCGGACACCACCAGCGGAACGCCGGGGAACAGCGCTCCGAGACGGTGCGGGGAGACGGTGTCGGGTTCGACCTCGACGCCGGTCCAGTCCAGGGACAGCCCGGTCAGCAGCGGCGCGTTGATGCGGTGGTGGATGTGCTCCATCGCCTGGTCCAGCCGGTCCTCGGACTCCACCAGCTCGAACCGGCCCTGTCCGGCCACCGCCAGCCGCCCGAGGAACCCGGCGTTGACCGCCCGGTCGATGCCGACGGCGTGCACACGCACCCCGGCCAGGGCGGACCCGGCGCGGGACAGGATCTGGTCCTCGTTGCCGACCTGCCCGTCGGTGATCAGCACCAGCACCCGGTCACGGTCGGCCGGGGACTCGCGGAGCAGCGCCAGGCCCTCGGTCAGCGGGGCCAGCAGTTCGGTGCCGCCGCCGGCCTCGACGCGCGCCAGGTGCTCGACCGCCCGGAACCGGTTGCGGTCGGTGGCGGGGCTGAGCCCGGTGCCCAGCCCGTTCGGCCGCAGGATCGTGTGGTCGAACGACAGCACCGCGAACCGGTCCCGGTCGGTGAGGGTGTCGACGATCCGTGCCGCCGCCCGCCGCGCCGCGACCATCTTCCAGCCGCCCATGCTGCCGGACCGGTCGAGGAGCAGCACCACGTCACGGGCCCGCGCCGCGCCGTCCACGGCGGGCGGCAGCACGGTGAGCCGGAACGTCCCGGGCCCGTCCTCCCCGGGCTGGTCGGGTGTCAGTGTCAGCGACGCCGCCGTGGAGTCCGGGTGCGGGTAGCCGAGACGCAGGATGAAGTCGCGGTCGAGGCGTTCGCCCGGTTCGAGTCGTACGGTCGTGGTCGCGGCCTCGTCGTCCCGGGTGACGACGTGCAGGCTCGACCGGATCTCCTCCAGCGGCAGCCCCGCCGGGTCGATCGTGACCGACAGTGACAACCGGACGGGGCTGGGGAATCCGGGCAGCAGCACCGGGGGGCTGATGCGGGACGCGTCGGGCACCGCGTCGGTGTCGGCGGCGAATCCGTCCCCCGCCTGCGCGTCGTCCAGGGGAGTGCCCGGAATGTAGCGCGGCGCCACCACGAGCGGGAACCGGAACGTGGCGGCGTCGTCCTCGTAGGGGAGCGGCTGGTCCAGCGTGAGGAACACCGTCACGCGCTCTCCGGGCAGGATGTTGCCGACCCGCATCGTGAAGACGTCGGGGCGGTCTTCCTCGGCGATGGCCGCGCGCTGCCCGGCGGCGATGGCCGCGTCGTAGGCCGCACGCGCCGCCTCCCGCTCCTTCAGGACGCCCTCGACGACCCGGTCGGCGGCCTCCATCCGCATCCGCGTGACGGCGGCACGGTCGGGCAGCGGGAAGACGTAGGTCGCCTCCAGCGGCACGTCGAACGGGTTGCGGAAACCCTGGCTCACCTCGACACCGGCCACCAGCCCGGTGACGACGGCGCGGACGTCCACGGAGTCGAGCGGCAGGTTGCCCCGCTCGGTGGCCAGCGCCCCCAGCCCCGCGTCGGGGGTCGGCGGCGCCTCACCGGGGAGTGGTGCGATGCGTACGGTCATGGCTGGCTCCCGTTCGGGTCGGAGGATCCATCGTTCTCGGCGGGGGCGTCGACGGCGGGGATGAGGCCGCGGCGGCGGAGCTCGGCCAGCAGCGGGGCCGCCGCCGCGCCGATGGCGTCGAGGTCGGCCGCCGTGAGGCCGGTGGTGTCGAGGAGCAGGGTGGCTCCGGGGGCGAGGCGGACGGCGGGCACCGCGGCGGGCCGTTCACGCCGGGGTGTCACGTGCCGTGCGGGCGGCGTCGCGGCGACCGGCTGGGCCCAGAAGCGGCCCCGGGCCGGTGCCCGCCCGTCCCCGGGCGAGGGAGCGGTGTCGGGCAGGCGGGCGATCTCGGTGAGGGTCGCGTCGGTGGCGCCGACCAGCTCGGACTGGATCTGGGCGATGGACCGCCCGGCGGCCTGCCGGCGCTTGATCGCCACGAGTTGCAGCAGGTGGCGGCGGCCGTACAGGGCGGTCCGGCCCTGGCGGCCGGACGGCGGGTCCATCAGCCCGATGGTGGCGTACCAGCGGATGAGCCGGGCGGTGGGCACGTCGCGGACCCGGCCGTTCACCCGCACCGGCTCGTCCCCGAGCGCGGCGGCGGCCTGCTCGGCCAGCTCGCTGATCGTCCACTGCGGCTCCATGAACCGATGGTGACACTGTCACATTGACAGTGTCAATCGTCGGGAAGCCCTTGAACGATCACCGTCGGGCGCACCACGCTGACG
>DATADI010000691.1:0-14467 GCA_036258615.1 Thermomonospora sp.
CCGCCCCGCTGGGGAGCGGGGCGGCCGTGGGAGGGAGGTGGGTCAGCGGACGTTGATGTCGACGTTGATCTCGCCGCCGACGATCTGCGGCAGCTGTCGGCGCTGGGTGACCAGGGAGGCGGTCTTGCCGGAGCCCAGCGCGAAGCGGCTGATCAGCTCGTCGTCGCGCGGGATGGCGCGGAGCTTGGTCAGCAGGTCGGCGAAGTTGCCGGCCCGCAGGTGGGCGGGGCAGGAGCCCGGCTCGCCGGTCAGGCAGGAGAGGGCGGACTCGGACAGGTCGAGGCCGCCGCCCAGGGACAGCGTGCCGGACTTGCCCTTGTACTTGGCGGGCACCGCGAACTGCAGGTCGACCGTCTTGTCCGGACCGCGGTAGGCGGCGAGGACGGCGCGGATGGCCAGCGGCTTGCCCGCGGGGACGGTCAGGGCGTTGTCCGGGTTGAACGGCACCCAGCGGCCGTTGCGCTTCACCTGGAGCCGGCGGAGTGTGTACTTGCCGTACGAGCTGTTGGCGCTGGAGGTCACCTCCAGACCGGTGAACCGGACGGCGGCGTACGGGTTGTTCGCCAGGGCGGTCAGCTTCGCGGCGATGTCGGTGCCCGCGCGATACGTGGCGTCCTCCTGGTCGGAGAAGCGGTTGCCCAGGGTCAGCTGGAACGGCTTCCCGGCGGCGACGCCGGAGATCTTCCACGTGGTGGTGGAGGACCCGGCGGTGAGCTGGTCGCGGGCCTGGTCGAGGTCCGCCCACAGCTGGGCCGCGGCGAGGTCGGGCACGTCCTGGGTGCGGTTGACGTGGGTGACGCCGTTGCGGGTGGCGCCGTCGGCGGTGGCGCGCGAGCGGATCGGGGTCGCCGCCGGGCCCGCGCCCAGCGTGGCCGCGACGCCGGCGTGGCGGTCCTGGGTGAGGGTTCCGGCGATGCCGCCGAAGTTGGCCAGCTTGAACGCGCCGAACGCCGGGTCGCGGACGACGGCCAGGGCCTCGCCGGTCACCGCGGTGAGCCGGACCGGGCCGCCGGGCAGCGGGCCGAAGCCCTGGAAGTAGGCGTGCCCGAAGGCCAGCGCCCTGCCGTCGCAGACAGCCGTGGTCGTCCCGATGGCCCCCGAGGTCACCGTGCCGTACGACTGGAGCACCCCGAAGTTGCCGCCCGGGACGACCGCGCCGGCCTGGGCGGGACGTCCGGAGGCGGCCCCGGCGCGCACCATGCGCACCTTGATCCCCCGCTGGGCGAGCCGCTTGTTGAGCGCGTTCATCCGCTTCTGGCCGAGCCCGGAGACCGCCAGCGGCAGCGGCAGCTGGGAGGCGCCCGCCTCGGCGGCGCGGGCGCTGACCACGCCGCGCTTGACCAGCGTGCCGCGCAGCGAGGCGGGCAGCTTCACCCGCTCGGGCACCCGCGCGGTGCGGGCCTGGCCGGGCTTGTTGAGGATGTCGTACATGGCCTTGGCGGGGGTGATCCCGGCGAGCAGGGAGCCGCCGCTGAACCCGTAGCCCACCGCGCCGAGCAGCCTGCCGTCCTCGGTGTAGACCGGGGAGCCGGACATCCCGGCCCAGATGGACTCGGCCTTGTCGAGGGCCGGGGACTGGGCTTCGGCGAGGATCATGTCGAGTCCGGGAGCGATCCCGTCCTTGAGCACACCCTGCACCTTCACCGTGAAGCGCTCGGGTGTGGTGCCCTTGCTGACCGTCAGCCCCCAGCCGGTCATCCCGTCGCGGACCTCCGCGACGGGGTACGGCGCCGGGCAGCCCGCGGGTGCGGGCGCCGCCTGCGCCGTCGCCGGCATCGACACCGCGAGCGGAGCGGCCACCGCGAGAGCGATGGCCGGTATCGCCGCGTGCCTTGACGATTTCTGCAATGGAGCCCCTTTCACGTCTTTCGGACAACACAGGGGACGCCGCAGGGGTGGGCTCCGTTGTTCCTGGAACGTGAGGTGGCTGGATGCGGCCAAAGTGATCAGTGGGCGCTCGGGGACTGGCATAATCCCGGCGCGCCATCGGCACCTGCGGGGCCGACACCGACGGGGGAAGGGTCCATGCGGATCGACCTGCACAGTCACAGCACCGCCTCGGACGGCACCGAGGCTCCGGGGGAGGTCGTCCGGCTGGCCCGCGTGGCGGGTCTCGACGTGCTCGCGCTGACCGACCACGACACGGTGGCGGGCCTGGCGCCCGCGGCCGAGCGGCTGCCCGCCGGGCTGACCCTCGTCCCCGGCATGGAGCTGTCGTGTCGGCGGGAGGGGCTGAGCGTCCATCTGCTGGCGTACCTGTTCGACCCGGGTGACGCGGCGCTGGCGGCCGAGTGCGAGCTGATCCGCGAGTCGCGCGACTCGCGGGGGCGGCGGATGGTGGAACGCCTGGTCGAGCTGGGCGTGCCGATCACCTGGGAGCAGGTGACGGAGCTGGCGGGCGGCGCGGCGGTGGGCCGTCCGCACATCGCGCGGGCGATGGTGGCGGCCGGGGTGATCGACGACCCGGCGCAGGCGTTCACCGCCGACTGGCTCGCCCCGGGTGGGCGGGCCTACCAGCGCCGGTACGCGCCGGACCCGGCGACGGCCGTCCGGATGGTCCGTGCCGCCGGCGGGGTCCCCGTCCTGGCGCATCCGGGGGCCGGGCGGCGTGGCCAGGTGGTCACCGACGAGTGGATCGCCGAACTCGCCGAGGCGGGCCTGTTCGGCCTGGAGGTCGACCACGCCGACCACGACCCGGCGACCCGCGCCCGCCTGCGTGACCTGGCCGCCGCCCTGGACCTGGCCGTGACGGGTTCCAGCGACGACCACGGCGACCTCACCGGCCACCGCCTGGGCAGCGAGACCACCTCCACCGAGGTCTACGAACGCCTCCTCGGCGAAGCCACCGGCGCCAAACCCCTCACCTGAGCAACCCACGGAACGGGTTTAGCTCGGGGGCGGCGGGCAGAGGGGGTCCTGTGGAGAGGAGGGACTCATGACCGACGTCCAGAGCCGTCCCGTGACCCGAGCCCCCCTGGCGAAGGCGTCCGTCGCCGACACGCTGCGGATCGCGGGGATGGTGCTGGCCCCCACGGTGGCGCGGGGCATCCTGGCGCGCAGGCCACGGATCGTTCGGCTGGCCGAGATGATGGACGCCGACCGGCGCGGCGGGCGTTTGCTGCAACGGATGCGCGCCAAGTACGGGCCGGGGCCTCTGGAGCTGCGGATCCCGGTGCGGTCGCTGGCCCTGGTGCTCTCCGCGGACGACGTGGAGCGGGTGCTGATGGGGTCGCCGGAGCCGTTCACGCCCGCGAACGTGGAGAAGCGCGCGGCGCTGCGGCACTTCCAGCCGCACGGGGTGCTGATCTCGCCGTTGGTGGACCGACCCGAGCGGCGCCGGTTCAACGAGGCGGTGCTGGACACCTCGAACCCGGTGCACCGGTACGCGGAGCCGTTCACGGCGAAGGTGCGCGACGAGGCCGAGCGGCTGCGCGAGGAGATCGGCCGGACCGGTGAGCTGGACTGGGACCGGTTCCGGGTGGCGTGGTGGCGGGTGATCCGGCGGGTGGTGCTCGGGGACGCGGCCCGGGACGACGACGCGATCAGCGACGAGCTGACCCGGCTGCGGATGCACGCGAACTGGGCGTACCTGCATCCGCGGAGCCGGCATCTGCTGAAGCGGTTCCAGCGGCGGCTGCGCGGCCATGTGGAGCGGGCCGAGCCGGGGAGCCTGGCGGAGCTGGTGGCCCGGCTGCCCAAGAACGGCGAGACCGAGGCGCTCGACCAGATGCCGCAGTGGCTGTTCGCGTTCGAGCCCGCCGGGATGGCCGCGTACCGGGCGCTGGCGTTGCTGGCGACGCACCCGGAGCAGGCGCGCCGGGCCCGCGAGGAGGTCGACGGCCGTGACCTGGAGCAGCCGCAGGACCTGCCGTACCTGCGGGCGTGCGTGCAGGAGTCGGTGCGGCTGTGGCCGACGACGCTGTCGGTGCTGCGCGACACCACCGCCGAGACCACCTGGGACGGCGTGCGGATGCCCGCGGGCACGACGGTGCTGGTCCACACGCCGTTCGTGCAGCGGGACGACCAGACGCTGCCGTACGCCGACACGTTCGCGCCGTGGATCTGGCTGGACGGCACCGCGAAGGAGAGCTGGTCGGACATCCCGTTCAGCGGCGGCCCGGTCGAGTGCCCCGGCCGCAACCTGGTGCTGCTGACCACCAGCCTGTTCCTGGCGATGCTGGTCCAGCGGCACGAGTTCCGGCTGACGTCCGGGCAGCCGCTGACCGCCGTCCGGCCGTTGCCGCGCACGCTCGGGCCGTTCGGCCTGCGGTTCCGGGTCCGGCCGCGCGGGACGGCGTGATCAGGGGCGGGGCAGCGCGTCGAGGAGGTCGCGGACGGCCGGGCGGTGGTCGCCGGGCCGCCAGACCACGGCCAGTTCGCTCGGCGACAGCCCGGTGACGGGGATGGAGCGCACGCCGGGGCGCTGGTAGAGGGCGGCGTTCCCGGCGGACAGCAGGACGAGGCCGCTGCCCTCCTCGATCGCGGTGAACGTCTCGTCGGCGTTGGTGACGACGCCGCCGATGACGGGCGGCCGTCCCCGGCGTTCGTCCAGGGCGAGCCAGTGGTCGCGCAGGGGTCCCGCTGATTCGGGGAGGGCGAGGAACGGCTCGTCCAGCAGCGCGGCGAAGTCGATGGTGGCGTGCTCGGCGAGCCAGTGGTCGTCGCGGAAGGCGACCCAGCGGGGTTCGCGTGCCACGATCTTCACGTTGAAGGCGTCCTGTCCGGGCATCGGCAGCCACACGAACGCCAGGTCCACCTCCCCGGCGGCGAGCCCGGCGCTGGGGTCGTCCCAGTTGACCTGGCGCAGGGTGAGGCTCCAGGCGGGGCGGCGTTCCTGGAAGCGGGCCCGGACGGCGGCGAGCAGGCCCCGGCCCACGCTGGTGGACAGGCCCACGGTGAGCACGGCGGCCTCGGCCGCGGCGGCGTCGCCGACCGCGTGCTGGGCCTCGTCCCAGGTGCGCAGGAGGTCCCGGGCGGCGGGGAGCAGGGCGCGGCCGGGGCCGGTCAGCGCCACGGTGCGGCGGTCCCGGTCGAACAGCCGTACCCGCAGCCCGTCCTCCAGGTGCCGGATCTGCTTGCTGAGGGCGGGCTGGGAGACGAACAGCCGCTCGGCGGCGCGGGTGAAGCTCAGCTCCTCGGCGACGGCGACGAAGTAGCGCAGGTCGCGCAGGTGGGCGTCCATAACGAGGAGCTATTAGAGCAGATCTTGGACATACCGGTCCCCGACCCACGAGCATCGTCGTGTCCGGCGACGACGCCCTGGGGAGGGGAACATGGAACGTGGTACGGCGCGGATCATCGGGGCGTCCCGGTGATCGCCCTCGTGACCGGCGCGAACCGGGGCATCGGCCGGGAGATCTCCCGGCAGCTCGTGGAGCTGGGCCATACCGTGCTCCTCACCGCGCGTTCCCTGGAGGCGGCCACCGCGACCGCCGCCGAGCTGGGGCCGGGTACCTACCCCCTGCGGCTCGATGTCACCTCGCGGGAGGACGTGGACCGGGTCGCCGGGGAGGTCGCCGAGCGGTTCGGGCAGCTGGACGTCCTGGTCAACAACGCCGCCATCACCTACGACACCTGGCAGCGGGCCGTCACCGCCGACCTGGACGTCGTGCGGGAGGCGTCGGAGACCAACCTGTACGGGCCGTGGCGGCTGACGCAGGCGCTGCTGCCGTTGCTGCGCAAGAGCGCGCATCCCCGCGTCGTGAACGTCTCCAGCGAGGCCGCCTCGCTCACCAACATGGGCGGCGGCACCCCGGCCTACACGATCTCCAAGACCGCCCTGAACGCCCTGACCCGGATGCTGGCCGCCGAGTTGCGGTCGGACCGGATCCTGGTCAACGCCGTGTGCCCCGGGTGGGTCGCCACCGACATGGGCGGTCCCGGCGGACGGCCCGTCGCCGAGGGCGCGGCGGGCGTGGTGTGGGCGGCCCTCCTCAATGATGACGGCCCGACCGGGGGTTTCTTCCGCGACGGCCGTCCGCTTCCCTGGTGAGACCTTTCCTCAAGGAGAACATGATGATTCTGGTGACGGGCGCGACCGGCAACGTCGGCGCCGAGGTGGTCCGGGCGGTCGCCTCAGCCGGTGAGCCGGTACGGGCGTTGACCCGTGACCCCGCCAAGGCCGCTCCGCAGACGGGTGTGGAGTACGTGGCCGGTGACCTCAACGACCCGACGTCGTTGAAACCGGCTCTGGAGGGGGCGCGCGGGCTGTTCCTGCTCCCCGGCTACCAGGGGGCGGCGGAACTCCTCGGCCACGCCCGGGACGCCGGGGTGGAACGCGTGGTGTTGCTGTCGGGCGGTTCGGCGGGGCTCAGCGACATGAGCAACGCCATCACCCGTTACATGGCCGAGGCGGAGCAGACCGTACGCGAGTCCGGTCTGGCGTGGACGTTCGTGCGGCCCAGCGCGTTCATGTCCAACACGTTCGAGTGGATCCCGCAGTTGAAGGAGGGCGACGTGGTGCGGGCTCCGTTCGCGAACGTCGCCACCGCGAACATCGACCCGCACGACATCGGCGCCGTGGTGGCCCGTGCTCTGTTGGAGGACGGCTACGAGGGGCGCATCCTTCTGCCGACCGGACCCGAGGCGTTGCTGCCCGCCGACCGTCTCCGCATCCTCGGCACCGTCCTGGGCCGTGACCTTCGTCTGGAGCCCTACTCGAACGAGGAGGCCCGTGAGGTGATGCTCCAGACGACTCCGCCGCAGTACGTGGACGCGTTCTTCGACTTCTACGTCGCGGGCTCCCTGGACGAGTCGGTCGTGCGTCCCACCGTCGAGGAGGTCACCGGCACCCCGCCTCGTACGTTCACCCAGTGGGCCACCGCTCACGCCGACGCGTTCCGGTGAACGTGACGGCGGCGGTCAGGCGGGCGACTTGCGGGCCAGGAGGCGGTAGGTGTTGCTGCGGTCACCACGCAGGAACGGCATGGTGAGCAGGTCCAGGAGGACGCCGACGCCGACGATGGGCACGGCCGCCATGAACGCCAGGTTGGCCCGGAGGTACTGCAGGGCCCCCGGAGGATAGGCCCCGGCCCAGGGACGCTCGATGTCCAGGCCCATCCGGTTGACCAGGGCCGCCGCGGCGGGTGCGACGTCGAAGCCGCGGCGGGCCTCACGGCGCTGTTCGGCGACGACCTCGAACCCCCGGTCGGCCAGCGCCTCCCGGAGGTTGCCCACCGGGATCATGTGGAGGTGCTGCGGCGGCAGGTACGGCAGGTACAGGCCGCGCAGCAGGGTGGCGAACGGAGACTCCGGGTCGGGCATCTCCAGGAGCAGGTAGCCGCCGTCGCCGAGCATCTTGGCGGCCATGTCCAGCTCGGCGTGCGGGTCGGTGGTGTGCTCCAGGTAGTGGTTCATGCTGACGACGTCGTACCGGCCGGCCGTCTCGGCGCCGACGTCGAGGAAGGGGCGGCGGAAGGAACGGCCGATCCAGCCTCGGCGGGCGGCCTCCTCCACGCCGTCGCCCATGTCGAGGCCGTCGAACTCGGTGTCGGGGAACACCGTGCGCGCCGCCCGGCAGAAGTGGCCCTTGCCGGTGCCGACGTCGAGCCAGGCGCGGGGCGTGGTGAACCGTTCGACCAGGCGGGCGCGGGCGATGTAGTCGCCGGTCGTGGAGCTGAGGATGCGCTCGGCGGCCATGTCGCCGAGGCCGTCGTAGGCGTCGCGGTAGTAGAAGTCCAGTCCCTCGCCGGTGAGCTGGGGGTTCTGGAAGACGTGGCCGCAGCGGCGGCAGCGCTCCAGCGGGAACCGGCCGGGCTTGACCATCATCGTGTCGCGGGTGACGACGTGCGGGGCGAGGTCGCGGGCGCCGCACCAGGGGCAGTCCTCGCGGCGCTCGCCGAGGAAGCGTTCCACCCCGGCCTCGATGTCGGCGCGGTACCCGGCGCGGGCCTCCTCACGGCGGGCGAGCAGGGCCCGTTCCCAGCGGGTGCGGGCGGCGCACAGGGTCCGCCAGATCGTCAGCGGGGTGTGCACGATCCGCAGCCAGGACGCGCGGTGCAGGTCGGCGGGCCGCAGCGGGGTCCCCAGGAACACCAGGTACGGCAGCAGGCTGTACAGCGCCACCAGCCCCAGGCCGAGCCGCAGGTCCACCAGCAGCCCGGACAACACCAGCAGGTAGCCCGCCCCGGCCGCGTAGCTGGTCTGCGGCAGGGCCAGTGAGGACGGCAGGGTCAGCGCCTGCGAGCGCAGCCACGCCCGCCGCTGCGCGACGCGGTCGGTGGCGCGGATCGGCGCGACCGCCATGTCGGCGTCGCCGTCGGCGTAGAACCGCAGCCGGGTGGTGAGCTCCCCCATCTCCCCGGCGTCCAGGCCGGTGACGCGCGCGGCCTGTGAACGTTCCAGGGCGGCCTCGTCCACGACGAGCGCGTACCCCGCCCCGCGCCCCATGCCGAACCGGTCCTTGCGGTACGCGCGGGGGTCCACGTGCCGGACGAGGTCGAGGGCCTGCTGCACCGGCAGGTCGCGGGGGACGAGGTCGAGCATGCCCAGGCCGTTGGCGCGGGCGTGGTCGGCGGCGGCGCGCAGCACGTGGTCGGGGACGTCGGCGTCCTCGGCCAGGACGGGGGCGTACCCGTCCATGAGGTGCACCGCACGGCCCCGGGGCAGCACGCCGAGCCCGGTGACCCGGCGCCGCAGCCGCAGGCCGTTGGCGAGGACACAGGCCGCCACCAGCCAGACAATCCAGTTCACGCGTCTCCTCAGCCCCCGGTGCCGCCGTGCGGCGCCCGGAGTCGTGCGTACGTCGCCGTGGGCAGGCAGCATGCCAGCACCGACCGGTCTTGGACACTCATGGCGTCGACAACGCCACCCGAACTCGTGTCAGCAGGCTGACAATCTCGGCGCGTTCTATCACGGTGATGACAAAAAGCCGGCCCCGTGGTTGGGTCGCCCGCCCAAGAAGTGCCGCCGCACCGTACGGCAGACTGGCGGCCTATGTCGATCACTCGCAGGCAGTCCCGGCTGCTGCTCGGCGAACGCCGACTCGCGCCCCGGCTGTACGAGCTGGAGCTGGACTCGCCGGCGGTCGGCCGGACGGTCAAGGCGCACCTGCTCGTCCCCGAGGGCTGGTCACGGGACGCCGAGCGGACCTGGCCGCTGCTGTACCTGTTCCACGGCGGCGCCGACGGGTACGAGTCGTGGACCCGCGAGACCGACATCGAGGCGCTCAGCGCGGACACCGACGTGCTCGTCGTGATCCCCGAGGGCGGCGAATACGGCGGGTACACCAACTGGTGGAACTTCGGCCGTCCCGGCGCTCCGCAGTGGGAGACGTTCCATCTGGAGGAGCTGGGCGGGCTGCTGCGTGAGGGATACCGGGCATCCGAGACCCAGGCGCTGGCCGGTGTGTCCGGCGGTGGTTATGGAGCGTTCATCTACGCGGCGCGGCATCCGGGCCGGTTCCGGTACGCCGCCGCGTTCAGTTCGCCGTGCAAGATCCGGGGTCCGCTGGTGTCGGCGGGGCTGCTGCTGGCGACCTACGGCGTGGGGCGGGTGAACTCGTTCGCGATGTGGGGCGTGCCGGTGCTGCACGACCGGATCTGGCGTTCGTTCGACCCGACGTGCATGGCGGAGGGGCTGCGCGGGACGGGCCTGTACCTGTCGGCGGGCACCGGGCGGATCGGTCCACTGGACCCGCCCGGAACGCGCCGCGAGGTGGCCAACGTCGCCGAACCCATCGTCCGCTCGACCATCGCCCCGTTCCTGAGGCGACTGCGGAAACTGGGCATCCCCATCACCACGCACCTGTACGAGCAGGGCACGCACACCTGGCCGTACTGGCAACGCGAGCTGCACAGGGCGTGGCCGCTCATCATGCGGGCGCTGGGAGTGTCCGACGCCGCCAGTACGCGACCGTGACGGCCCCCAGCAGCGGCCCCCACAACAGCAGCGGAGCGTAGGCGACGTTGGCGAT
The DNA here is from genome assembly GCA_036258615.1 of Thermomonospora sp. Classification (GTDB taxonomy): domain Bacteria; phylum Actinomycetota; class Actinomycetes; order Streptosporangiales; family Streptosporangiaceae; genus Thermomonospora. The sequence continues at coordinate 9,914 of DATADI010000691.1, forward strand.
GACGCCGCCCCAGGTGTCGTAGTCCAGGGGGAAGTCCTCGGGCAGCGGACGGCCGCGCACGTCCCGTCCGAGCAACTGGGACACGAACGTCCAGGTCCACATCAGCGTCAGGATCACCGCGCCCACCGCCGCCGGGATCACGGCGGCGAGCGTCGGCACCCGGCGGCCTCGCAGAACGGGGATCCACCGGGGGAACACGTCCCCCCATGTGGCGACCATCCCGACGGCGGTGAACGCCACCAGTTCGGACACCACCGACAGCAGCACCACGTACACGGGCTCCGGCAGCCATGACGGCAGGTTCCCCGCGCCGCGCTCGTCCTCGAAGAAGATGGCCGCGATCCGCCAGAGACTGGAGGGCAGCACCGTGAGCGGGACGCTGTAGGCCGCGATCCTGGCCCAGCGGGGGGCGTCGGCGACGGGGGCGTGCGCGGCGTCCCAGAGGGCGCGGAGCGGTACTCGGTTCATGTGGGGGTCCTCGGTGTCCGGTGAAGCGTTCTCCGGACAAGATCACAGCCACCCCCGGGGCGGCTCATCGCCCGGCGGCGGGAACCGCCTCCCCCACCCGGGGGAACCCGTCACCAGGGCACGGGACCGTTCTCGTCGAAGATCCGGCCGGTGGGGCCCTCGGGGCCGAGGGTGGCGAGGCGGAGCGCGACCCGGGCTCCGTCGGCGGCGGTGCGCGCCGTGGAGAACCCCAGGTCCCGGATCAGTCCGGTGTCGCAGCGGCCCGGGTCGGCGGCGTTGACCCGGATTCCGGTCGCCCGCAACTCCTTGGCGTACTGGACGGTCAGCGCGTTGAGCGCCGTCTTGGACGGCGCGTACGCGGCGGACGCCGGTACCTGGCCGAACGGCCCGTCGAAGTCGCTCATGAGGGTGAGCGACCCGACGCTGCTGGAGAGGTTGACGACATGTCCCGCCGCCGAGCGCCTCAGCAGCGGCAGCATCGCGTCGGTCACGCGCATGACGCCGAAGACGTTGGTCTCGAAAACCTCCCGCACGGCGTCGGCGTCGGCGGCACCGGGCACCAGCGCCGCCGCCCCTCCGGAGATCCCCGCGTTGTTGACCAGGACGTCGAGGCGGCCGAACCGTTCCTCCACGGAGGCCGCCGCCGCGTCCACGGAGACGGGGTCGGTGACGTCGAGGGTCACCGGATGGACGTCGCCGTCCAGCGCCTTCGCGGCGGCGCGTCCCCGGTCCGCGTCGCGCGCGCCGAGCAGGACGGTCATGCCGAGCCGAGCGAGCCCGGCGGCGATCTCGTGGCCGATGCCCCGGGTGGCCCCGGTGACCAGGGCGATGGTGGTGGTCGTGGTCATGCCGCCAGCCCACCACCGCCCGGCCCGGCGGGTCCAAGACCGTCCGGGTCACGCTCCATACCCTGGACGCATGGAACGCCTTGAGACGCGGGAACTGGCCTACTTCGTGGCGGTCGCCGAGGAGGTGCACTTCGGTCGCGCGGCGCGGCGGCTCGGCATCGCGCAGCCCGCGCTGTCCCGGGCGATCCAACGGCTGGAACGCCGGTTGGGGGTGCCGTTGCTGGAGCGCGGTTCCCGTGGCGTGACGCTGCTGCCCGCCGGTGAGGTGCTGCTGGAGGAGGGCCGACGTGTCCTGGCGGCGAGCGACGCGGCGGCCCGGCGGACCCGGCGGGCGGGACGGGCGGTGACGCGGCTGGTGCTGGCCCTCAAGCCGTGGGGGGACGGCGGGCTGCTTTCCCGCGCGCTCGCCCACCACGCGGCCCGGCCGGACGCCGCCGAGGTGGACCTGCACTGGGGCGTCGCCGGGCGGGCGGCGATGCTGCGGGACGGGCGCGCCGACGTGGCCCTGCTGCACGACGTCCACGACCTGAGCGGGCTCGACACCGAGCCCCTGCTGACCGAGCCGCGGGTCGCGGTGCTGCCGAGGGGCCACCGGCTCGCCGGGCGTCCCGTCCTGCGGCTCGCCGACCTGCGCGACGAGGTGCTGCCCCGCTGGCCCGACACGCCCGCACCCGCCACGGTGGGCGAGGACGGCCCGCCGGTGCGGGACGCGGGGCAGCTCCTGCAGATGATCTCGCTGGGGCGCACGGTGGCGGTCGTCCCGGCGTCGGTCGCCTCCTGGTTGCCGGACGACCTGACGCACGTTCCCGTCGTGGACGCCCCGGAGGTGACGCTGCTGGCGGCCTGGGCCGAGGGCAGCCGGTCCCTGGCGGTCGCCGCGCTGGTGGAGTCGCTCGTCGCGGCCCGCCCCGGAAACCAGGGCGTACCGGGACGGAACCCCCGGGAACCGGTAGCGTGATCTTGGTGAAGACCACTATCGCCACCGCCGTGGGTCACGCCCTGGCCGGGCTGGGCGCCCGGCGCTGTTTCGGGGTCGTCGGCTCCGGCAACTTCCACGTCACCAACGCGCTCGCCGAGGCGGGCGTGGAGTTCGTCGCCGCGCGCCACGAGTGCAACGCCGTGACGATGGCCGACGCGTACGCCCGGATGACCGGGGAGCTGACGCTGGCCAGCGTGCACCCCGGTCCGGGCATCACCAACGCCATGACCGGCATCGCCGAGGCGGCCAAGAGCCGCACGCCGCTGCTCGTCCTCGCGGGCGACACCGCCAACGGGGCGCTGCGCTCCAACTTCCACATCGACCAGGCGACCATGGTCACCGCCGTCGGGGCGGTCGCCGAGCGGCTGCACTCGCCCGCGACCGCGGCGGCCGACGTCGCCCGCGCGGCCCGGCGGGCGCTCGCCGAACGCCGCACGGTCGTCCTGAACATGCCGCTGGACGTGCAGGCCGCCGAGGCCGCCGAGGCCCCGGCGCCCCCGGCGATCGCCGCCGCGCCGAGGCCGCATCCCTCCCCGGAGAGCGTCGCGGCCCTCGCCGAGGCGGTCGTGCGGGCCCGCCGTCCGCTGGTGATCGCGGGCCGGGGCGCGCTGCTGTCGGGGGCCCGGGAGGCGCTCGTCGAGCTGGCGGAGACGACCGGCGCGCTGCTGGCGACCTCGGCGTGCGCGCACGGCATGTTTGCCGGTCATCCGTGGTCGGTGGGGATCTCCGGGGGCTTCTCCTCCCCCGCCGCCGTCGAGCTGATCGCCGAGAGCGACCTGCTGCTGGGCTTCGGCGTCACGTACACGCAGTGGACGACCCGGCACGGCGCGCTGATCGCCGACGACGCCACGGTCGTGCAGGTGGACGTCGAGCCGGACCGCCTCGGCTGGCAGCGGCCCGTGGACCTGCCCGTTCTCGGCGACGCCCGCGCCACCGCCGCCGCCCTGACCGCCGTGCTCCGCGAACGCGGGCACCGGCCCGCCGACCGGCGCGACGAGGCCACCGCGCGGCGGCTCGCCGAGGGCTCCAGCAACGCCGCCCCGTACGAGGACACCTCCAGCGAGCGGTACATCGACCCGCGCACCGTCAGCAAGGCCGTGGACGAGATCCTGCCCATGGAACGGACGGTGGCCCTCGACTCCGGTCACTTCATGGGCTGGCCCGCGCGCCACCTGCGGGTCCCCGATGCGGCGGGCTGGGTGTTCACGCAGGCGTTCCAGTCGATCGGGCTGGGGCTGGCCACCGCGATCGGCGCGGCCGTCGCCCGCCCGGACCGGCTCACCGTCGCGGCCGTCGGCGACGGCGGGTTCCTGATGGGCATCGCCGACCTGGAGACCGCCGTCCGGCTGGGCGTGCGGATGTTCGTCCTGGTGTACGACGACGCCGCCTATGCCGCCGAGGTCCACCACTTCGGGCCGATGGGGCATCCGACGAAGCTGGTGGAGTTCCCCGACTGCGACATCGCCGCCGTCGCCCGCGGGTACGGCGCGCGCGGCACGGTCGTCCGCACCCTGGACGACCTGGACGCCGTCCGGGCCTGGGTGGACGAGGGCGCGCCGGGCGTCTTCGTCGCCGACGCCAAGGTGACGCCCACCCTCATCGCGGACTGGCTGGAGGAGGCGTTCCGCGGCGAGCACTAGACCGCCGACCGGCCCCCGCCCGCGCGTGGCGGGGGCCGGTCCCGGTCACGCGCCCGGGACCTTGTCCAGGAAGCCGTACACCTGCCGGATCCGCCCGTCCCCGGCCAGCGCCACGACGTCGAACCCGACCACCGTGGCCTCCGCCGCCCCCTCGGGCGCCAGCTCCCAGGTGAAGCGCGCGGTGTCGTGGTGCCCGTCCACCGGCCCGCCCAGCCGGAACGCGTGCCCGGGGAACTGCTCCCGCACGGCCCCGATCATCGCGGTGATCGCCTCGTGCCCGCTCACCTCGCCCAGCGGGTCGGTGTAGCCGCCGTCCTCGGTCCAGGCGTCGGCGACCGCCTTGGCGCGCCGCTCGTCGTCGGCCGCGTTCCACGCCGCCAGGTACCGCTCGGCCACGTCGGTGTAGTCCATGTCCGGTTCCTTCCGTCCGTTTCCGCGGCCCACGATGCCGGTACGGATCACGGACGGTCGATGACCGGAGACGTCATGGCCGGGCCGACGGTCAGCCGGGGCAGGGCACGTACCCGATGATCTTCCCGTCGGGTCCCCGGAACGGGCAGAAGCCCTTCGGCGGCCCCGGGTCCGGCGGCTTCGGCCGCGTACGGGGCCGTGTCGGCGC
>DATADI010000692.1:0-2359 GCA_036258615.1 Thermomonospora sp.
CCCACCGGACGGCGCACGGCACGCCCCCGGCAGGCCGGTCACGGCCAGGACCATTACTGTCGCCGGAGAAAGGCGTCGGAAAGGGCGGAACGGCTCAGCCGGCAGGGGCGGGTTCGGCGGGCATGAGTTTCCTCGAGAAGGCGACCGAACGGGCGGCGGCCTCAGGTGTGTCCCCGGCACCGACCATGAGCGCCACCAGCTGCGCCTCGAAACAGCGTTCGGCGTCATAGGGGGCGATCAGGTAACCGCCGAGTTCGAGAATGACCACCCCGTGCGTGGCCGCCCACATCTGGTGCGCCACCAGTTCGGCGTCGGCCACCTGGAACCGGCCCGCCGCGATGCACCGCGCCGCGCACTCCACCACCGGGGCCAGCGTGTAACGGCCATGCTGACGGTCCTTCTCCGACAGCGAGAAACCGGCCAGCGACGAACCGCCGAACATCACCGCGTACAGGTGCGGGTTCGCGCGGGCGTTCTCCCGGTAGGCGCGCCCGATCAGGGCCATGTCCGCCACCGGGTCGGCGGACGGCCGGATCCGGTTGAAGTAGCTCTGCATCCGCGCGAAGCCCTCGTGCACGATCTCGCGCACCAGGCCGCTCATGCCGCCGAAGTGGGTGTACACGGGCATCGTGGAACTGCCCGCCTCGGTGGCGATCCGGCGCGCCGAAAGGGCTCGCGGACCCTCCTCCGCCAGCAGTTTGGCGGCGATTTCCACCAACATCACACGCGCCCGGGGATCCACCTTCCGAGGGCTCATTCGGCGCGCATTCCTTCCTGGCCGGTGCGGACGGCGCAGCGGTCGCACTGCGGTCAAGGCTAACCATTGCCGAAGGGGCCGTCTTCTTCCAGCGTGCGGATTATCGCCGCCCGTCTTGACTCGTCTCGGGGACCGCCGGTTTGGTGCTGTCAATGGAGGGGAGTGCCGACATGACCGCCACGATCTCGCTGGACCAATGGGCGGCCGTGCGCCGGTCCGCCGAACGTTCCGCGGGCCGGTTCGCCGCACTGCTGGCCGACGCCCCGGACCCGCGGGCGCGGGCCACCGCGCACTGGTCGGTGGCCGACACCGCCGCCCACGTGGCCACCATCGCCCGGCTCTACACCGGCCTGCTCGGCGACGGGCGTCCCCTGCCGTACCCGGGGATGGACGAGCGGCTGCGCACCGCGACGGTCGACACCGTCGCCGACCTCAACACCGCGATGCTGCGGCGGTTCCCCGAGCGCGACCCGCTGGCCGTGGCGCGTCTCCTGCAGGCCGACGTCGCCGAGGTCCTCATGCTCAGCGAGGCCGCCGACCCCGACGCGCCGGTGCCCTGGCTGGGGGACGCGCGGGTGCCGGTGGCGGGGGTCCTGGCGCACCTGCTCAACGAGATCCACCTGCACGGACGCGACATCGCGCGGGCCGCCCGCCTGCCCTGGGAGATCCCCCCGGCGGACATCGGCCTGTTCTTCGAGTTGTTCGTCATCGGGATGACCCGGCACGGTCTCGGGCACCTGCTGGACTGCACCGAGCCCCCGCCGGAGCGCCGGATCGCGGTGGAACTGCGCTCCCGGTACACGACCCCGGTGACGATGGTGCTGCAGGACCGCCGGGTGTTCGTGGAGGAGCCGCGGCCGGGCGCCGACGTGCGGCTCTCGTTCCATCCGCCCACGCTCAGCCTGATGCTCTTCGGCCGGGTCGGCAGGCTCCGCGCGGTGGCCTCGGGCCGGGTCGTCGTCGGTGGCCGCAGGCCGTGGCTGCTTCCGGCGTTCCTGCGCACCGTGCGGTTCCCGTCCTGACCGCGCCGCAGCGATCACCGGGCGTCATCGGGTAGACTCGCCGGGTGCATTTGTACTTCCTCTGAGTGACGACAGGCTCGGCCGCCCGTTCCGGGCGCGGCCGAACCCTTCCACCGTCGTCCCTCACTTTCCGGGTTCGCCGTCTCCGCTCCGCCGTGGGCGTCGAGGCGTGTGCGGGCCTGCCTCTCGGAGGAAGCAATGTCCACCGTCATCGCTCTACCGGCTCGTGCCCGAGCCCATATCAACGCCACCGGCCTGCGTGTCTCCCGGGGCGGCCGGCCCGTCCTGACCGGCGTGGACCTGACCGTCTCGGCCGGTGACCGGCTGGGAGTCGTCGGCGAGAACGGCCGCGGCAAGACCACGCTGCTGCAGGTGCTCGCGGGCACCCTGGCCGCTGACTCGGGCACGGTGCACCGCGCGGGCACGCTGGGCGTCGCCGACCAGGAGATGCCGATCGGAGACGACCGTACCGTCGGCGACCTGATCGACGACGAACTCGCCCAGTTACGCGCCGCGGTGCGCGCGTTCGAGGCGGCCACCCTCGCCCTCGCCGAGGAACGCCCCGGCGCCGAACAGGCCT
>DATADI010000693.1:0-4479 GCA_036258615.1 Thermomonospora sp.
ATCTCGTCCTCGTCCATTCCCATGCGCCGCATCAGCGGCACGGCGCTGTCCAGGACATGGGTGTAGCCGGGGCCGCCGTAGCGGCGCAGGTGAACCTTCTGGCAGATGTCCTGGGCGACGAGCAGCCGGTCGGCGAGGCCCGCGGCCATCAGGTCCCGCAGCCAGTCGATCCGGGTCCGGTCGTTGGGTCGGCGGGCGTCGGGGTTGAAGGCGTAGTAACTGGACTCCTGGCCGAACAGGTCCAGCTCCACGAAGCACCCCGTGCGCTGCGGCTGCCGGACGGGCGGGTCGTCCAAGGTGCGCTGCGGGTGCGTTTCGGGGAGGTGGAGGCACGCGGCATCGCGCTCACCCCGGCCGGTCGCGCCCGTTACGACGCGCTGCTCACCGAGACCCACCGGCGGATCGCCGAACAACCGGACGGCGACCCGGCCGAGGTCGCCCGAGCGCTGTAGGAGCAGGAGTTCCCCCGCACCGAACGAGACCTGGCGGCCGGAGACCTCGGGTACTTCACCTACCGCGTCCTGGATCGGCCCTGCGACGGGCGACGGCCGCCCACGAACATCGGCGCCCTGATCGACGAAGGGTGGCTGGCCGCCGAGCCCATCGTCTACGAGGACTTCCTGCCGCGCTCGGCGGCGGGCATCTTCCAGTCCAACCTGACCGGTGAGGGCAGGCGCGACGAGAGCCGCGCCGCCGCCGGTCACGACGCCGCCTGGTTCGCCGCCGCCCTGGACCGGGAGCTGCACGACCCCTTCGACCTCTACGCCCGGCAGCGGGCCCGCTCTTTCGGCCGCGCCGCGCACGTCCTCGGCCTCCCCACCGACCACCGAACCTGGGAGTAATGAGCATGTCCGACGTCACCACGACCGGCGAACTGCGCGAACGCGCCCTGAGTGCCCTGGCCCGCGTGGGCGTACGAACCGGAACCGACGGCGACGGTGATCTCCGGGCACGGACGCCGATCACCGGTGAGGACCTGTTCGGCGTCCCGGCCGCCACCGCCGAGGAGGCCGACGCGGCGATCGCCGACGCGCACGAGGCGTTCCTGACCTGGCGCACGGTGCCCGCGCCCCGCCGTGGCGAACTGGTCCGGCTGCTCGGCGAGCGGATCCGGGAGCACCGGGAGGCGCTGGCCGACCTCGTCGCCGACGAGACGGGCAAGATCCGCTCGGAGGCGCTGGGCGAGGTCCAGGAGATGATCGACGTCTGCGAGTTCGCCGTCGGCCTGTCCCGTCGGCTGTACGGCCGCACCATCGCCTCCGAGCGGCCCGGACACCGGCTGGCGGAGACCTGGCATCCGCTCGGCGTGGTCGGCGTGATCTCGGCGTTCAACTTCCCGGCCGCCGTGTGGGCCTGGAACACGGCGGTGGCGCTGGTCTGCGGCGACCCCGTGGTGTGGAAGCCGTCCGAGCTGACCCCGCTGACCTCGCTGGCCTGCGACCGGCTGCTGCGGGCCCCCGCCGAGGAGGCGGGGGCGCCCGACGGCGTGCACCGGCTGCTGCCGGGCGACCGCGCGCTGGGCGAGCACCTGGTGGACGACCCGCGCGTCGCCCTGGTCAGCGCGACCGGCTCGGTGCGGATGGGTCGCGAGTCGGCCCCCGCGTCGCCGCCCGGTTCGGGCGCTGCCTGCTGGAACTGGGCGGCAACAACGCCGCCGTGGTCGCCCCGTCGGCCGACCTCGACCTCACCACCCAGGCCGTGGTGTTCGCCGCCGCGGGCACCGCCGGGCAGCGCTGCACCACCCTGCGCCGCCTCATCGTCCACGAGAGCGTCGCCGGCACCCTCGCCGAACGGCTCACCGCCGCCTACCGCCGCCTGCCCATCGGTGACCCGCTGCGGGAGTCCACGCTGGTCGGGCCCCTGATCGCGGAGTCCGTCCACACCGCCCTGCGGGACGCGCTGGCCGCCGCGCGCTCCGAGGGCGGCACGGTGCTGGCGGGCGGCGAACGGCGGCTGGCCGAGGCCGCGCCGGACGCGTACCACGTCGAACCCGCCCTCGTCCGCATGCCCCACCAGGAGGGCGTCGTGCAGCGGGAGACCTTCGCGCCGCTGCTCTACCTGCTGACCTACCGGACCCTGGACGAGGGGATCGCGCTCAACAACGGGGTGCCGCAGGGTCTGTCGTCCAGCATCTTCACCCGCGACCAGCAGGAGGCCGAGCGGTTCCTGGCCGCCGACGGCTCCGACTGTGGCATCGCCAACGTCAACATCGGCGCGTCCGGCGCGGAGATCGGCGGGGCCTTCGGCGGCGAGAAGGAGACCGGCGGGGGACGCGAGTCGGGATCGGACGCCTGGCGCGCCCACATGCGCCGCGCGACCAACACCGTCAGCTACGCCACCCGGCTGACCCTCGCCCAGAACGTCACCTTCGCCGTCTGAGGGCGCCGGTGTCAGGTGGCGTAGGCGCCTTCCTCGGTGAACAGGTCGAGCAGCGCCCGGACGTCGTGGTCGGCCTCGGCGGGGTGCCGGAAGGGCCGGTCGGCGTTGACCGTGTAGGTGTTGCGGCGCCCGACCCTGCTGCGGGTCAGGTAGCCGGCCTCCTCCAGGTCGTTGATGATCAACTGCGCCGCCCGCTCGGTGATCCCGACCTCCTGGGCGACGTCGCGCATCCGGATGTCGGGCGAGCGGGCGATGCAGATCAGGACCCGGGCGTGGTTGGTCAGAAAGGTCCACGCCTTGTGGTTACGGCCCTCCGTACGCTCCATGCGACCACCTCACCACCGTGTTGTCACGGGGTCTATCCTACGACCGGCGTTTGGCGAATAATTTTTCGCGTAACGTTGTTGGGGCGTGCTCGCCCCAGCGGTCCCGGTTCGATGAGGAAGGTGCAGTCTGTGCTGACGACGTCGCCTACGCCGCGGTCCTCGACCCCGCAGCCCGAACTGCCACCGACCAGCCCGCCCGCCGACGGGGACCGCGCTTCGCTGACGGTCGAGCATCGCAGGCACGGGGCGTACAACGTGCTGACGATGTCGGGCAGGCTGCACGCCGCCACCGTCGTGGCGGCCGAGGCCGAGATCCTGTCCACGATCGTCCTGGCCGGGCGGCCCCTGCACCTGGTCCTGGACCTGACCGACGTGACCGCCATCGACTCGCGCGGCATCTCCCTGCTGGCCAAGACGCGCTTCGCGGTCCGCGCCGTGCGTGGCGCGCTGCACATCATCGCGCCCGACGACAGCCCTGCCCACCGCGTGCTCCGCGAGGGGCTGCTGAGCCCGGCCGTGCACCAGGCCCAGCGCGTCGCGGACGTCATCGCCGAATGCGACGCCGCCGCCCCCGCCAGGGAGTGACGGGGGCGGCGGTGAGGGGCGGGTTCAGGTTCAGCTCTGACTTGAGGTGAGCTTGAGGTCGACGGTGTTGCCGGGGCCCGACGCCATGCCGCTGACGAGGTCCTCGTACCGGCCACAGCCCTCGAACTTGGGCAGGGTGTAGGTGCCCTTGAGGGTCCCGCCGGTGGCGAGGTCGAACGGGCCGTCCGAGGTCAGCTTGACGTACGTCGGGTAGACGGTCTCGCACTTGTCGCCACCGGCGATCGGGAGGCCCAGGATGCGCACCACCGGCAGCTTCACCAGCATGCGGCTCTCGGTGGTCAGCACGCCGTCCTTGAACGTGCCGGTCACCGGGCCGGTCGGGGCGAAGACGATGTCGGCCCGGACGGGGATGCCGCCCATCAGCGCGAAACGCAGACTGCTGCGGGCGAGCGTCAGGTCCGCGGTCAGCCCGCCGGTGGCCGGATCCAGCTTCACGGCCACGTCACCCTTCAGGGGCGTGCTGGCCTCCGTCCTCAGCACGTGCGACGAGCCCTCCAGCGTGTACGCGTAGGAGACGGGCTCCTGCGCGTGGGCGGGCTGTGCCAGGCCGAAGGCGAAGACTCCGGTCAGGGCCAGGATTCGGGTTGTCTTCTTCATGGTCTCCCTCTCGACGGACAGGTCGCGGGACGGATCCGTCCCTGGCGGCCTTCGGGATGTGAGGTGTCGGGCGGGGAAGCACGGCGCTTCACCGCGGAGCCATCGGGGGTCAGGAGAGGCGGCGGCGCAGGGGGCCTATCCGCCGGATGAGCAGGACGTCCAGCGCGAGCACGGCCAGCATCGTGATCCCGGCCAGGGGGAACATCAGGCCGAGGGCGAGCATGAGCGCGGCGACCGTCGCGGTGGTGCGTCGGTCGTTGGGGCGGCGTGGTGCGCCGAGGGCGCCTTGGGGGCGGCGTTTCCACCACATCCATGCGCCGGTGAGGACGAGGGTGATCAGCGCCAGGCAGGCACCGAGCATGACGATGGTGTTGGCGGGTCCGTAGCGGCGGCCTTCGTGGAGGGCGATGCCTTGTTCGACGGCTTTGGCGAGGGTGCCGTATTGCTTCCATCCGTAGGTGCCGAGGATGGTGCCGGTGTATTGGTCGATGTGGAGGGTGCGTTCGTCGGCGGGGTCGTGGCGGGAGCCGACGGTGATGGTGTAGACGCCGCGTTCGCCTTCGGGGAGCAG
>DATADI010000694.1:0-7700 GCA_036258615.1 Thermomonospora sp.
GGCCGCTCGGCGGCGGGCGCGGCGGCCCGGTCCGGCGGATGCGCGGCGACGACCCGCGGCAGGCGGTGCGGTCGGCGCTGCGGGAGGCCAAGTCGCTGGTGGAGACCGGTGAGGTGGTGCTCCCGGACGCGCCGCCGACGACCCGCCCCACCCCGGGCGGCAAGGTCCTGGACCTGGCGACCCGGCGAGCCGGAGGGGAGGGACGGCTGTGAGGGCGCTGTGCTGGGAGGGCGTCGACGAGCTGTCCGTCGAGACCGTCCCCGACCCGGAGCTCCGCAACGACCAGGACGTGATCGTGAAGGTCCTCGCGGGCACCACCTGCGGCTCGGACCTGCACCTGATCGGCGGCTACATCCCGGCGATGCGCGCCGGGGACGTGATCGGCCACGAGTTCCTCGGGGAGGTCGTGGAGGTCGGGCCGGGCGTGCGCAGGCACAGGGTCGGCGACCGGGTCGTGGTGTGCTCGTTCATCGGCTGCGGGCGCTGCTGGTACTGCGCGAACGACCTGTGGTCACTGTGCGACAACAGCAACACCAATTCCGGTCTGACGCAAATGGCGTGGGGCTATGAGCCGGGGGCCGTGTTCGGTTACTCGCATGCGATGGGCGGTTTCCGGGGCAGCCACGCCGAGTACGTGCGGGTGCCGTTCGCCGACTACGGGGCGTTCCCGGTTCCGGACGGAGTGGACGACATCAGCGCCCTGTTCGCCTCCGACTCCGCGCCGACGGGGTGGATGGGGGCCCATCTCGGCGGCGTCAAGCCCGGCGACGTGGTCGCGGTGTGGGGATGCGGGGCCGTGGGCCAGATGGCCGCACGTGCCGCGATGCTCCTGGGGGCGGAGCAGGTCATCTCCATCGACCGTTTCCCGGAACGGCTGGCGATGACCCGTGAGCACGTCGGGGCCGAGACCATCGACTACACCACCACCGACGTCGGAGCGGAACTCCGCGAACGCACCGGCGGACGAGGCCCGGACGTGTGCATCGAGGCGGTCGGCATGGAGGCGCACAGCCCCGGAGTCGAGTACGCCTACGACCAGGTCAAGCACCAGCTGCGGATGCAGACCGACCGGCCCACCGCCGTACGGGAGGCCATCTACGCCTGCCGTAAGGGCGGGTCGGTGTTCGTGCTGGGCGTGTTCGGCGGCGTCGTGGACAAGTTCCCGTTGGGCGCGCTGATGAACAAGGGGCTGACCCTGCGCGCCGCCCAGATGCACGGTCAGCGCTACATCCCGATGCTGCTGGAACGCATCGCGGCGGGTGAACTCAGCACGCGGCACCTGGCCACCCATGTCATGTCGCTGGACGACGCGCCCCAGGGATACGACATGTTCAAGCACAAGAAGGACGGGTGCGTGCGGGCCGTGTTCCACCCGAACGGAGCGCCGCGGTGATGCGGTCCACGTCGAACCGCTCGGCCTGAGGAAGCGGGGCTCCCGCCGCCTCCCGCAGCGCGCACGCCTCGGCGAGCAGCCCGGCCGCGCGCTCGTGGTCACCTCGGAGGGCCTCGGCACCGGCCAGGCCCTCCAGGGCCAGGGCGATGGCACGGGGGTCCCCCATGGACCGGGCAGCGACGTGACCGGCCTCATGGTGGGTGAGGGCCGTCTCGACGTCACCGCGCATCTCGGCGATGAAGCCGAGTTCGGCGTGGATGAGGGCGGTGCCCGGATCGCCGTTGCGGCTGCTGTCCCAGTCCAGCCAGCGGCGCAGGTGGGTTTCGGCCCGGTCCAGATCGTGCCGTCGGCGGGCTCCCATGGCGAGCCCGATCTCCGCGTGCTGCTCGGCCTGCACGTTGCCCTGTTCGGCTCCGATGCGGCGGGCGCGTTCGTGGAGTTCGTCCGCCGTCCGGTGGTCGCCGGTCAGCAACGCCACCCGGCCGAGCCCGGACATCAGGACCGAAACGTCGGACCACAGTTTCAGGTCCTCCGCAATGCGCAGCCCCTCCGCGCGCAGGCGTCGTGCCTCGCCGTACTCACCGGCGATCTCGGCCGCATCGGCCATCATGCCGACGGCCTGCACCTGGCCCCACGGGTCGCCGAGATGCCTGAACAGCTCCAGGGCGGTCTCACCGGCGCGCCGGAACGCCGCCACGTTGCCCCGGGACAGTTCCCAGCCCCCGCCGAGGCACCGGGCCGCGGCGACTCCCCAGTGGTCGCCCAGGGCCTTGAACTCGGCGAGCGCCTCCTGGACACGCCGCCTCCGGGCCTTCTGGTCGCCGTACCCGTGCTGGGCGTAGGCGAGGAACCACCGGGCGCGTGCGCGCCCGCCCGGGTCGTCGACCTTCTCGTACGCCTCCAGCACCTCGCGGCTGCGTCCGTGGGGGTCCACGTCCTCACCGCGCAGCATCGCCATTCCGGTCTGCCACGCCAGCGCCCGCATCCGCAGCACGGGGGACCCACCGGGCAGGGACAGGGCAGTGGTGAGCGAACGGTGCGCCTCGCCGAGTCGGCCACGCAGGAACCAGTACCAGGACAGCGCGTTCACCAGCCGGAGGGCGTGGTCGGTCGCGCGGCTGTGGACCGCGTGGTCGAGGGCTGCGCGCAGGTTGGCCGTCTCGGCGTCCAGCCGTTCCAGCCAGTGGCCCTGGTCGTGCCCGTAGAGGTGGCGTTCCGCCTGTTCGGCCAGGGTCGTCTGGTACGCGAGGTGGCGGTGCCGGGCCGACGCCTCCTCACCCGCCTCGCGGAGCCTTTCGAGGCCGTAGGCGGCGACGGTTTCGAGCAACCGATATCGGCCACCGGTCCGTACCACCAGGGACCGGTCGACCAGCCGTGCCAGGACGTCCAGCACGTCCGGAGCGTTGCTGCCGTCGCCGGAGCAGATCTCCTCGGCCGCCTGGAGCGTGCAGCCGTCGGCGGAGACGGCCAGGCGGCGCAGCACCGCCCGCTCGGGCCCGGTCAGCGGCTCCCAGCTCCAGTCGATCATCGCGCGGAGGGTGCGCTGGCGCGGCGGGGCGTCCCGGTTGCCCGCCGCCAGCAGCCGGAACCGGTCGTCGAGCCGTGCCGCCAGCTCCTCGACCGGCATCGCCCGCACCCGCGTGGCGGCCAGCTCCAGGGCCAGCGGGATCCCGTCGAGACGGCGGCAGATCGCCGCGACGGCCGCCGCGTTCCGCTCGTCCAGGACCACGTCCGGGGCCGCCGCCCGGGCCCGCGCGGTGAACAGCCGGACGGCGCTCGGCTGCTCCAGCGGCGGCACGCTCCACACCGTCTCCCCGCCGACGGACAGCGGTACCTGACTGGTCGCCAGCACATGGACGTTCGGGGCCGTCCGCAACAGCAGGGCGACGAGCGCGGCGACGGGTTCCACCACGTGCTCGCAGTTGTCCAGAACGAGCAGCGCACGCCGCCCGCGCAACGCGCCGGTCACCCGCTCCGCCACGGGACGCCCGGCCCCGTCGTCACGGACGCCCAGCACGGCGGCGACGGCCTCGGCCACGTCCGCGCCCGCCGTTCCGGCCAGTTCGACCAGCCACACCCCGTCTGGGAAGGAAGTGGCCGCCCGCGCCGCTGTCGCGAGCGCCAGCCGGGTCTTGCCGACCCCGCCCGGCCCGATCAGCGTCACCAGCCGCGTCCCACTGACGAGCCCGGAGACGCGCGCGACCGCGTCCTCCCGCCCGATCAGCTCGGTCACCTCGGCGGGCAGCCCGCCCGGCCGGGGCCCTCCGTCGTCGGCGGTGGAGGCGCGCTGGGGAGCACGACGCCGTTCGGGGTGATCGGTGTGGACGAGGGCGCCGGTGAGGATGGCCTGGTGGAGAGCGGACAGTTCCGGGCTCGGGTCCACGCCGAGGTCGTCGCGGAGGCGTTCCCGTAGCTCGAAGTAGCCGGTGAGGGCCTCGCTCTGCCGCCCGGACAGGGCGAGCGCCCGGATATGGGCGGCCCGAAGTCGTTCACGGAGTGGATGCTCGGCGACCGGAGCGGCGAGTTCGTCGGCCAGCGCCGCGTGGTCACCGAGAAGCAGGCGGGTCTCCGCCAGGTCCTCCAGAGCGGTGAGCCGCCGCTCCTCCAGCCGCGCGATGGCGGCGGCGGCGAACGGCTCGTCCCGGAAGTCGGCGAACGCCGGGCCGCGCCACAACCCCAGGGCGTCCCGCAGGAGGGCCGCGCGCGATGCCGGGTCCGAGGCGGCACGGGCCTGGTCCACCAACGACTGGAAACGGCCCGCGTCCACCGCGTCGGCGTCGAGGGACAGCCGATATCCGGCCGGGCCGTAAACCACCACAGCACGGCCGTCCGGCAGGGCGGAACGCAGTCGCGAGACCTTGATCTGCAGGGCGCGGGCCGGATCGCGCGGCCGGGCCGTCTCCCACAGGTCCTCGATGAGGCGGTCGGCCGACACCGACCCGCCCTCGTGGACGAGGAGGTCGGCGAGAAGCGCCCGCACCTTCCGCTCAGGGATGCGGATCGGCTGCCCGTCTGCCGCGTGCACCGTCAGCGGGCCCAGCACCCCGAAACGCACCGCTTCACCCTAACCCCGAAAGTCCACCGAAAGCGGACCGAAGGCACGTCCCCCCACCGTTGACGGAAACGACCACCAAGTGAAGGGAACCGATATGGCGACCGATGTCACGGTGATGGGGCTCGGCCCGATGGGGCAGGCCCTGGCGGGCGCGTTCCTCGCGGCGGGGCACTCCACCACCGTGTGGAACCGCACGGCGAGCAAGGCCGACGCCCTCGTCGCCAAGGGCGCGGTCCGCGCCGCCACGCCCCAGGAGGCCGCCGCCGCGAGCCCGCTGACGATCCTGTGCGTGCTCGACTACGACGCCGCCCACGCGATCGTGGAACCCGCGGCCGACGCCCTCAAGGGCCGGACGCTCATCAACCTCACCGCCGACACCCCCGAACGGGCCCAGCGGATGGCGTTGTGGGCGTCCGGAAACGGCATCGACTACCTCGACGGGGCCATCATGACCCCGACCGAGAGCATCGGAGGCACCGACGCCGTGCTCCTGTACAGCGGCCCCGAGGACGTCTACCAGGCGCACCGGGCGACCCTGGCGGCCCTGGGCGGCTCCCAGACCCACCTCGGCGAGGACCCCGCCCGCGCGGCGGCGCACGACGTGGCGCTGCTCGACATGTTCTGGACGGCCGTCAGCGGCATCGCCCACGGCTTCGCCCTCGCCGGGGCCAACGGCGTCAAGGGCACCGACCTCGCCCCGTTCGCCAAGGACATCATCGCCCTGCTGCAGGTCATGGTGCCCCTGTGCGTGGAGTACGCCGAGAGCGACGTGCACCCGGGAGACGACTCCAACCTGGTGTCCATGGCGACCGGTGTCGGGCACGTCATCCAGGCCGCCGAGGCCAAGGGCATGGACGCGAGCGTGCAGCGCGCCGCCAAGGCCCTGATGGACCGCGCCATCGAGGCCGGTCACGGGTCCGACGGCATCACCCGCCTGATCCCCGTCGTACGCGGCCGGTGACGGGCCCGCCCGGTCAGCGGCCGAGCGCGTCGGCGAGCAGGTCCACCTGCGCGGGATCGGGGTCGTTCCCCATGAAGATCAGCTCGTCGCAGCCGATCCGGGCGAACTCCCCGGCCGCCGCGGCGATCCGTTCGGGCGAGGTGTACGCCGCGGCGACGCCGTACCGCGCGTACTCCTCACCGGCGAAGGCGTAGTACGGCGCGATGGCCGCCGTGACGGCGGCCTGGGCGCCGGGGCCGAGCGCGTACATGACGGAGGCGACGATGCGGGGCCGCCCCGGCCTGCCCTCCTTCGCCCACGCCTCGCGGATCACCGGGGCGAACTCCTGGACGCCCTCCACCGTGGCGTCCCCGGCGATCCAGCCGGTGCCGCGCGTCACGATCCGCCGTACGGTGGCGTCGGAGTGGCCGCCGAACAGCAGCGGCGGCCCTCCGGGCGTGGCCGGGCGGGGACCGACGGGGCCGTCACCGGCGTGGACGGCGGCGAGCCGGTCCAGCAGCCGGTCGAACCGCCGGCCCCGCGTGCCGAAGTCGACCTCGCCGAGGACGAAGTCGTCCTCGCGCAGGCCGGGGGCCAGCCCCAGGTGGAGGCGGCCGGGCCCGGCGACCTGGTCGAGCGTGGCGACCGCCTTGGCGAACAGGGCGTGGTTGGCCCGCAGCGGCGCCAGGAGCACGCTCGTGAGGAGCCGGATCCGGGAGGTCGCCCCGGCCGCCGCCGCCAGGGCGACGAGCGGTTCCGGGGTCGTCCAGGCGAGCCGGTCGCTGACGCTGAGCGTGGAGAAGCCCCGCCGCTCCGCCCGGCGGGCCCATGCGACCAGCGTCCTGCCGTCCCAGCCCGGTGCGTGCCCGGGAAGTCCGATGCCGATGTCCACCGCAGCCCTTTCGTCGCAGCGTGTGAGAACGTCACACCGATGCTGCGACCTCAACCGCGGTGGAGGTCAACCGGCGACCCGGGGGCGGCGGGTCAGCCCTTCCTGGCGGGCAGGATCCGCTTCACCGCCAGCCCGGCGGAGACCAGCGTGAACACCGCCAGCCCCAGCCACACCGCCTGCAGGCCCAGCCACGGCGAGGCCGCCGCCGCGCCGCCGAAACCGGCCGCCACACCGCCGATGGGGGGAGTGTTGTACATGACTCACCATTTCCTTTCCTTGCGCCAGGCGGCCTCCCAGAAGGCCCTGGCCTGCACTGCCTGGAGATAGACGTCGAAGATCATCTCGATGAGGATGGTGGAGGCGACCAGCATCTGCGCCGCGCCGCGCTGCCGTACGGTGACCACCCGCTCGACCATGAAGATCACCGTGACGGCGCCCCAGATCGGGCTGAGCCGGATGCCGCCGAGCCAGATCAGCGAGGCGGCCACCGACAGCAGATAGGTGGCGATCACCACGATGCCGATCAGCGACAGCAGCTGCCGTCCCCAGTACGGCCGGGTGATCGGCGTCCAGCCGTAGTCGACCAGGTTCTCCAGCGCGCCGCGCTTCCAGCGCAGCCGCTGCCGGGCGAGGTCGCCCCAGGTGACCATGACCTCGGTGGTCAGCGTGCACTCCCGGGGGCACAGGATCCGGAACCCCAGGTGCAGGATCGCCAGGGTCAGCTCGTTGTCCTCGGTGAGCACCCGCACGTCGTACACGTGGGGGAGCCCGGGCAGCCGTCCGGCGCGGCGGCCCGCGACCACCTCCTGCAGGGTCGTGACGCGGAACAGGGTGGCCGTGCCGGTCAGCACCAGCGCCTTGCCCTGCAGCCGCCGCACGTCCCGCGCGTACCGGGCGTACTCGTTGCGCTGGAACATGCCGACGAGCCCGCCGCCGGGCTTGCCGGTGAACGTGCCGCCGACCGCCGCGTACCGCCCCTCGGCCAGGTACGCCAGGCCGTGCCGGATGAACCCCGGGTCGAGGGCCGAGTCGGCGTCCATGACCAGGATCACGTCGTGCGGCCCGAAGATCGGCAGGAGCCGGTCCAGCACCTGGTTCAGCGCCCCGGCCTTCTTGTGCCGGTTGCCCCGGGTGCCGACGATCTTGACGCCGCAGCGCTCGGCGATCCGGGCGGTGTCGTCGGTGCAGTTGTCGGCGATCACGACGATGTCGTCCGGCGGCCGTTCCTGGCGGCGCAGCGAGGCGATCGTCTCGGCGATCTGCTCGGCCTCGTTGTGCGCCGGGATCAGGACGGTCACCCGCATGTCGGCGACGTTCAGGCGCGGCAGGTCGCGCTTGCCGGCCGGCCGGTCGCGACGGCCCCGGCGACGCCGCGCGGGACGGGGCGCGGGCTGCGGGACGGGCGCGGCCGGCGGCCGTT
>DATADI010000695.1:0-6567 GCA_036258615.1 Thermomonospora sp.
GATGCCGCCACCGTTCAGCGCTCCCGGGCCCGGCCAGCCGCGTTTCCTGCCCCCGCACCAGTACGGGGCCGGGCCGTACGCGCAGGTGCTCGCACCGAACGCACCGCCGCCCCCGCCGCCGCACGGCTGACGCCAGGGGTCACCCGGGGCGGCCGGTGGCCTGGAGCAGGCGTGTCCACAGGTCGAGGCCGTCGGGCAACCCGAAGACCGCACCGTACATCGCGGCCAGCGCCGTGACGATCTCCTCGGGGGGCCGGCGCGACCGCCCGGCCGCCTGGGCGAGGTCGTCATGGTGGACGGCCAGTTCGTTGAGCCCGAACATCACCTGGAGCCCGGCGGGGATCGGCCCGAGCTGGTGCGCCATCGGCTCGACGGGGTCGTCCACCGCGTCCAGGAACCGTCCGGCCTGCTCGCGCAGCGCCTGGAGCGGGTCGCCGGTGAAGGCGGCCACGGCCCGGAGGTTCTCGGCGGCCAGGTGGTGCGGGGGGAACGGCGGCTCCAGGTCACCCGCCCGGGATTTGCCGAGCATGTCGGCGAAGCGTTCGAAACTGCACGCCAGGTGCGCGGTGAGGTCGTGCACCGTCCACGGCGGGCAGCGGGTGGGCAGGGGCTGGAGGGCGGGGTCGGACGCCGCCTCCAGGTAGTGGTCCAGCTCCTCCCGGGCCCAGGTGAGCGCGCGCGGCCACGGGATGGACGCCACCGGGTAGTCGTGGACGCTCATACGGGCCCCTTTCTGGCCGACAGCAGCCCGGCCGACGCCAGGACGACCGGAACGAGAAGGTCATCACCGCAGGACAGCAGGGCCACACCTGACAGAACGGTCGCGATGATCGCCGTGCGCCGGGCGGCCCCGGACGGCAGGATGCGGACGGCGGCGGCCGTGCCCGCGACGGTCACGGCGGCCAGGCACGCGGAGGTCGCGCGCATCAGCGTGTCCAGGTCCAGGTGCCACGCCTGGACGGGCACGGCCAGCGCGAGGGTCAGGGCCGCGAGAAGTCCCAGGCCGCGCTGGGGTCCCCGGGCGAACCAGCCGGGCAGCATCCCGTCCCGGGCCAGCGCGGTGCCCAGCCGGGAGGCCCCCGCGACGTAGGTGTTGATCGCGCCGAGCGTCAGCAGCACCGCCGCCACCCCGGTCACCGGGCGCGCGGCCTCCCCGATGCCCGCCTCCAGCAGGGCGGTGAGCGGGACGGCGGTCGCGGCGGTCTCCGCCCCGAGCACGCCGATCGCGGTGACGGCCAGGCCCACGTACAGGACGCCGACGACGGCCAGGGTGATCACGGTGGCGGTGCGCAGCCCGCGCCGCCGGTCGGCGACCTCGCCGGACAGGTGGCTGGCGGCCTCCCATCCCACGAAGGCGAACAGCAGCACCCCGACGGCGTGGACGACGCCGCCCGCGCCCTCGGGGGCGAACGGCGTGAAGTTGCCCGCCTCGGCCAGCGGCGCCGCCAGCGTGATCGTGACGACGAGCAGCACGACGAGCAGGGCGACCAGGCCCGTCTGGAGCCGTCCCGAGGTGCGCAGGCCCGCGGCGTTGGCGGCGAAGGCGACGGCCAGCAGCACGCAGGCCACGGGCAGCACCGTCCCGCCGCCCCAGCCCAGGGAGGCCGCCACGTACTCGCCGCCGACCAGGGCCCCCGCCAGGATCCCGGCGGGCACGGCCCCGAAGAACCACCAGCCCACCACCGCCGACATCCGGCGGCCGAAGGCGATGGCGGTGAAGTGCGCGACCCCTCCCCCGCCCGGATGCCGTGCGCCCAGGGCCGCGAACGTCAGCGCGACCGGGACGCTGAGCACCAGCAGCCCCGCCCAGGCCAGCACGGACGCCGGACCGGCCGCCGCCGCCGACAGGTGCGGCAGCACCAGCACCCCCGGGCCGAGCACCGCGCCGAGCAGCAGCGCCGTCGCCTGCCCGGTCCCCAGCCGATGCCCGGCCTGGGGCGTCGTTCGTGTCGTCATGCCTGGAGAACCTAACCGTCCGTTCGGCACGCACCGGCTCAGATCGAACGAACGATCGGAAACGGTGCCAGAATGCCGCCATGGACGAACTTGATTCGAGGATCGTGCGCCTGCTCCAGACGAATGCGCGGCAGTCCAACCGGGAACTCGCCCGCACGCTGGGCGTCGCGCCGTCCACCTGTCTGGAGCGGGTCCGCGCGCTGACCCGCCGGGGCGTCATCCGGGGCTACCACGCCGACATCGACCCGGCCGCGCTCAACCGGAACGTGCAGGCGATGGTCTCGGTCCAGGTGCGCCCGCTGAGCCGGGCGGTGATCGACGCCTTCAAGGAGTCCACCGCCGCGCTGCCGGAGGTGCTCAGCGTGTTCGTGCTGGCCGGAGGCGACGACTTCCTGCTGCACGTGGCGGTACGGGACCTGGACCACCTGCACGGGTTCCTGCTCGACCGGCTCAGCAAGCGGCGGGAGATCGCCGGGTTCCGCACCTCGGTGATCTTCCAGCAGGTACGCGACGCCGCCCCGGAACGGCTGCCCGACCCGGCGTGACCGGGGCCCCGGGTTGCGCGGAGATATTCTGGACATCTAGTATCTGGGATATGAGGATGAACGAGGGCGTGGAGTGGGCCCTGCACACCTGCCTCAACCTGAGCTGGGCCGAGCCGGGTGAGGCGGTCCCGGCGGCCCGGCTGGCGGCGTTCTACAAGCTGCCCGCCGCGTACCTCAACAAGCAGCTCCAGGCCCTGGCGCGGGCCGGGATCCTGACCTCGACCTCCGGGCCGCGCGGCGGGTTCCGGCTGGCCCGGCCGCCCGAGAGGATCACCCTGCTCGACGTGGTGGTCGCGATCGAGGGCCCGCAGGAGGCGTTCCGCTGCGAGCAGATCCTGCGCGAGGGCCCGGGCGCCGACCCCCGGACCGACTACCGCGAGCACTGCGTGCTCTCGCAGGCGATGCGGCGGGCGGAGCTGGCCTGGCGCCGCGAGCTGGCCTCGCGCACGCTGGCCGACATCAGGGCCTCCGTCGAGGACCTGAATCCCGCCGCGGGCGACCTGACCCGCGGCCGGCTCGCCGACCTCCGCGCCTGACCGGCGGAGCCCCGACACCGCGGGGCCTCGTCCGGCGGCAAATTCTGGATATCCAAGGTACGAAATAATCAGAAAGGTCATCGACATGCTGACGAACACCATCCGGGGCCGGGTGCTCCAGCCCGGCGACGAGGGCTTCGACGAGGCCCGCCGCCCGTGGAACCTGGCGATCGACCAACCCGTCGCGGCCGTGGTGGAGGCCGCCGACGCCGACGACGTGGTGGCGGTCGTGCGGGCCGCCCGCGAGGCCGGGCTCGCCGTCGCCCCCCAGGGCACCGGGCACGGCGCCACCGGCGACGTGGACGGCGTGATCCTGCTGCGCACCCACCGCCTCGACAGCCTGGAGATCCGCCCGGACGAGCGGACCGCGCGCGTCGGAGCGGGTGTGCAGTGGGGCCGCGTGCAGGCCGCCGCCGCACCGCACGGGCTCACCGGCCTGCCCGGCAGCTCACCGGTCGTCGGCGTCGCCGGGTACACCCTCGGCGGCGGGCTGAGCTGGTTCGGCCGCCGGTACGGCTGGGCGTCCGACGGCGTCCGCGCGTTCGAGATCGTGGACGCCGACGGCATCCGGGGCACCGTCACCGCCGACACCGACCCGGAGCTGTTCTGGGCGCTGCGCGGCGGAGGCGGCGGCCACGCGCTGGTGACCGCCGTCGAGTTCGGCCTGCACCCGCTGCCGGGCCTGTACGGGGGCCGGATGCTGTGGCCCGCGACCCGGGCGGCCGAGGTCTTCGAGGCGTACACGGCCCTCACCGCCACCGCGCCCGACGAGCTGACGCTGTGGCTGGACCTGCTGAACTTCCCCGGAGCCGACCCGATGGTCGCGGTGGACGCCACCTACCTCGGTGACGCCGACGAGGGGCGCGAGCTGCTGGCGGGGCTGGAGGGCCTGGGCGGGTTCCTCTCCGACGGCCGCCGCGCGATGGAGCTGACCGAGCTGGGCGGCATCACCGCCGAGCCGACCGACCCCTCCCCCGGCCTGTCGCGCGGCGAGACGCTCACCGCCCTGGACGACACCGTCGTCAAGGCCCTCCTCGGCGAGCCGCTCGCGCCGCTGCTCAGCGTGCAGATCCGGCACCTGGGCGGCGCGCTGGCCCGGCCGTCCTCGGGGGCCTCCGGCGCGCTGGCGGAGCCGTACTCGCTGTACCTGTTCGGGGTCCCGGCCGGCCCGGAGGTCGCGCGGGGCATCCGGGCACGGCAGGAGGAGATCGTCCAGGCCGTCGCGCCGGTGCTCGGGAGCCGCAAGCCGTACACGTACCTGGCGCCGGGTGAGGACGCCACGGCCGCGTTCCCCGCCGACACCGTGGCGCGGCTGCGCGACCTCAAGCGGGACCGCGACCCGCACGGCGTGATCCGCGCGGGCTACCGGCTCGGCTAGCCGCCCAGGTTCGGCGGCGACTCCAGATCGGCCAGTTCCAGCCCCGGGGCCTCCAGCACCACGTCACCCGCCAGGTGAACGGTGTGGACCTCCCCGGTGGCCAGGTCGGCGACCTCGTACCGCTCGACCGGCAGGGGCGCGGTCTCCGTCTCGTACGTCTCCACCCCGGTCAGCCGCCAGCGCTGGTCGACGGTGAGGGCCGCCAGCGACGGGCCCTCCACCTGGACGAGCCGTACGGGGGCCTCCGCGCCGGGGTCGAGACGCAGCCAGCGGGCCACCGCCACCAGGAAGCCCGGCGACACGCCCACGAACCCGGCCGCCCGTACCGCGTGCTCGTCGGGGGGCCGCGCGGCGGGCCCGGCGGGGTGCCGTACCCACAGCAGGTCGTGCCCGGCCAGCCCGCCCCGGATCGACCACTGCGGCGAGGACAGCTCGACGCGGATCTGCCGCCACCGGCCGTCCACCACCAGGTCGGCGCGCAGGCCGTCCGCGCGGGTGCCGACATAGCGCCAGCCGCCCGCGCCGGGCGCGCACTGGAAGCGCTCCTCGACCGGTTCGTCCCCGGTGAGGTGGAGGTACGCGCCGCGCGGCATCCCGGTCGCGCCTACGAGCCGTGCTGCCAGGAGCTGAGGTAGTCCTGCTGGTCGGGGGTGAGGGTGTCGATCCGGACGGACATGGAGGCGAGCTTGAGCCGCGCGACCTCCTTGTCGATCACGTCGGGCACGTCGTAGACGGCCGGGGTGAGCCGCTCGTACTCGCCCGCCAGCCAGGCGCAGGTCAGGGCCTGGTCGGCGAAGGAGATGTCCATCACGGCCGCCGGGTGCCCCTCGGCTGCGGCCAGGTTGACCAGCCGTCCCTCGGCCAGCAGCACCAGCCGCCGCCCGTCGGCCAGCACGTACTCGTCCGCCTGCGGGCGGACGCCCCGGTGCACCTCCACGGCCAGGTCCGCCAGGGCCCGCACGTCGATCTCCACGTCGAAGTGGCCGGAGTTGGCCAGGATCGCGCCGTCCTTCATCGTGGCGAAGTGCTCGGCGGCGATCACGTCGCGGTTGCCGGTGACCGTGATGAACACGTCCCCCTGCGGGGCGGCCTCGCTCATCGGCAGCACCGCGAAGCCCTGGAGCACCGCGTCCAGCGCCTTCACCGGGTCGATCTCGGTGACCACCACGCGGGCCCCCAGGCCCCGGGCGCGCTCGGCCAGGCCCCGGCCGCAGTACCCGAACCCGGCCACCACGATCGTCTTGCCCGCGAGCAGGGTGTTGGTGGCGCGGACGATGCCGTCCAGCGTGGACTGCCCGGTCCCGTACCGGTTGTCGAACATGTGCTTGGTGTCGGTGTCGTTCACCGCCACCATCGGGAACCGCAGCGCGCCCTCCCGGACCATCTGGTGCAGCCGGATGACCCCGGTGGTGGTCTCCTCGCAGCCTCCGCGCACGCCGTCCACCAGCTCGGTGCGTTCGGTGTGCAGGATGTTGACCAGGTCGCAGCCGTCGTCGAGCACCAGGTCGGGGCGCGTGTCGAGGGCCTGGTGGATGTGCCGGTAGTAGCCCTCACGGTCGATGCCCGCGCGGGCGAACACCTGCGCCCCGTACTCGGTCACCAGCGCGGCGGCGGTGTCGTCCTGGGTGGACAGCGGGTTGGACGCGGCCAGCGCCACACTGGCCCCGCCCGCCTGGAGGGTGCGGATCAGGTTCGCGGTCTCGGTGGTGACGTGCATGCACGCGGCGACGCGCAGCCCCTCCAGCGGCCGTTCGGCGGCGAACCGTTCCCGGATGCTGCGCAGCACCGGCATCGAGCGGTCCGCCCACTCGATCCGTTTCACCCCGCCGTACGCCAGCGACGCGTCCGCGATGTCACTCATTCGGGGCCTGTCTCCTCACACCCGGAACCGCCGTGATCATATTGCCGGTTGGGGACCGGCCGTATGACCACGGCGGCGGGGCGCGGAACCTCAGTAGCGGTAGTGGTCGGGCTTGTAGGGGCCCTCGACGTCCACGCCGATGTAGGCGGCCTGCTCCTTGGTCAGCTCGGTGAGCTTGACGCCCAGGGCGTCCAGGTGCAGGCGGGCGACCTTCTCGTCCAGGTGCTTGGGCAGCACGTACACGCCGACCGGGTACTCCTCGGTCTTGGTGAACAGCTCGATCTGCGCGAT
>DATADI010000696.1:0-7424 GCA_036258615.1 Thermomonospora sp.
CGGCGTAGACGGCCGCGCAGGCGACCGCGACCCCGGGGTCCCCGGCGGCGCACCAGACGTCCGCCGAGGGGCAGTGCTCCCCGGCCTGAGGTTCCAGGTCCGATAACGGCTGTCCGGATGGCCCGGTATGACCTATTGTCATGAGCCATGGCCGCCAATGCTCATGACACCGCCTCCCGGGCGATGACCCCCCTGGCCTGGGCCGCGCTGGTCGTGGTCTATCTCGTGTGGGGTTCGACGTACCTCGCCATCGACATCGTCATCGAGACCGTTCCGCCGCTGGTCAGCGGGGGGATGCGGTTCCTGGTCGCGGCGGCGCTGCTGGCGGCCTTCCTGGTGGCGCGGAACGGTCCAGGGGTGCTGCGGGTGTCGCGGCGGGAGCTGGGGTCGGCGGCGCTGGTCGGCCTGCTGCTGCTCACCGGCGGGAACGGCATGGTCGCCGTCGCCGAGCAGCACATCTCGACCGGGCTGGCGGCACTGCTGGTGGCCTCGATGCCACTGTGGCTGGTGGTCTTCCGGACCGGCGCGGGCGACCGGCCCCCGCTCGCCACGTTCGCCGGGGTGCTGACCGGTTTCGTGGGGGTCGCGCTGCTGTCGGTGCTGCCGGGCGAAGGCACGTCGGGCAGCGGCTTCGGCGTGCTGGTCATCCTGTTCGCGTCGTTCTCGTGGGCGGTGGGGTCGTTCCTGGCGGGCCGGCTGCCGATGCCCGCGAACTCCTTCGCGGCCAGCGTGTACGAGATGGCGGCGGGCGGGCTGGCGCTGCTGGCGATCGGTTTCGGCCAGGGCGAGACCCTGCACTTCGGGGAGATCTCCGGGCGGTCGTGGCTGGCGCTGGCGTACCTGGTGACGTTCGGGTCGCTGCTGGCCTTCACCTCGTACGCCTGGCTGCTGGGCAACGCGCCGCTGTCGGTCGTCGGGACCTACGCCTACGTCAACCCGGTGGTGGCGGTGCTGCTGGGCTCGCTGTTCCTGGACGAGGTGGTGACCTGGGAGGTCCTGCTCGGCGGCCTGATCATCGTGCTGGGCGTCGGGATCGTGGTCACCCGCGAGGGCCGTCCCCGGCCCGCCGTGCCCCGGGACACGGGCCGGGGCGACGCCCGCCCGGCGGAGGACGTCGTCGTCGAGACGCCGTAGCCAGGCCCGAATTTCGGCCCGCGCGACGGACCACGGAACCCCAGGTCAGAGCATGATCGTAATTTCGGACGCCGGAATTCGTCGGCTTGTTACCCCATACCCCGTGTGACGCATGAGTCGCCTGTGGTAGTTATGTGACCTCTGCGGGTTTCCCCTCTCGCACTGTGTGACGATCCCCCTGTTCCCGGGCCGAACCGGGCTTCTTTGGAGTTCTCGTGAACCGTCTCGCTGTGCACCACCGTCGTCACGGCCCGTCCGCCTCCCGGCGGCGCCGTCCCCTCCTCCCCGTCGTCGGCGTGGCCGTCATCGTGGCCGCGCTGCCCGCCGGGTGCGGCGGGGGCGGCGGCTCGTCGGAGCGCGTCTCCACGACGGTGGACCTGGCGAAGCTGCCGCAGGCCACGACGTTCACCACGCTCAGGGGCCTGCCCCAGGACCCCGAGAACGCCCCGGCCGGGAACGGCACCGTGGTGCACCCCACCACGCCGGTCCCGATCTCGGCCCGGCCCGGCGGGCCGCCGGTGGCGGCACTGCCCGACACGCAACTGGACGGCCCCACCTGGGTCCCCGTCGTGCAGAGCACCCAGGGCTGGCACCGGGTGATGCTCCCCAGCAAGCCGAACCGGACCACCGGCTGGATCCCGGCCTCCGGCGGCACGCTGACCACGGCCCGCACCCCGTACCTGGTCAAGGTCGAGGTCGGCAAGCGGCGGCTCACCCTGGTCAACTCCGGCCGCACCGTGAAGTCATGGACCGTGGCCGTCGGCGCGGCCAAGACGCCCACGCCCATCGGCACCACGTTCGTGCTCGCACTGCTCAAGCCGACACGGCCCACCTTCAGCCCGCTGATCGTGCCGGTCGGCTCCCACTCGGAGACGCTCGACACCTTCGGCGGCGGGCCCGGCACGGTCGCCTTCCACGGATGGAAGGACCGCTCGGTGTTCGGCAAGGCCGTCACCCACGGGTGCGTCCGCGTCCCCTCCGACGCGCTGACCCACCTGTCGAAGGTCCCGCTGGGCAGCCCCGTCGTCGTCACACGATGACCACCCGCACCGAACCCCCTAGTTAAGGAAGATCATGCGTGTGACCATGTCCGCCGCCCTCGTGGCGGCCCCCCTGATCATCGCCGCCGCCCCCGCCGCGCAGGCCGCGACCACCGGTGGGTACGGCGCGGCCTACGGCGTCGCCGCCTCCGGGCTGGTGTCCGTCCCGGCCACGCCCTCGGTGTCCTCCACCGGCAAGCAGCCGGTCCGCAGGAGCGCCGTGGAGGTGCCCGCCAACCCCCTCGTCCGTGCCTCGGCGCTGAAGGTCTCGGCCTGGGCCCGGCACGGCCGCGCCGACGTCGCCGACGTCGCGCTGGCCAAGGCGGGCCTGTCCGCCAAGCTGATCACGGCCAGGTGCGAGAACCGCAACGCCGTGTCCACGCTCGTCGACGCCAAGCTCGCCGGTAAGCCGATCAAGGCCGCCGCGACGCCCAACAGCGCGCTGACGGTGTCGGTCGGCGGTGTCGGCGCGGTCTCCGTGGTGCTGAACAAGCAGGTCCGCCACGCCAACGGCGGGGTGACCGTCACCGCCATCGAGCTGACCCTGCCCCCCTTGGCGGGCAAGACCCAGCGGGTCAGCATCGCCTCGGCGACCTGCCTCCCGGCGGGCGTCCGGCCTCCGGCCCCGACGCCGACCCCCACCCCCAAGCCCGGCCTGCCCAAGCCCAGCGTGCCGCCGGCGTCCCCGGGCGTCCCGAGCCCGCAGGCCCCCATGCCGCAGGCTCCGGCCCCCACTCCGGTGCCGAAGGACCTGCCCGTGACGGGCTGATCCGGCGACGTACCGACACAGGCGGGTGGTCCGCCGGGATCCGCGACGGGTCCCGGCGGGCCACCCGTCCGTCGTTCCGGGAACCGGACGCGCGGCGGGGCTCACGCGGCGACGGGCCGCGCCGCGAGCCGCCGCGCGTACCGCACCACCCGCTCGGCCTGCACCCGGGCGGCGGCGCGGGTGACGTCGTCCACCGGGGCGGTGCCCCCGGCGTCGTGGTGCGAGGTCCCGTACGGGTTGCCGTCGGCGAACTTGTCGGGGTGCGTGTAGCCGGGCGCCACGACGATGCCGCCGAAGTGGTGGAAGGTGTGCGACAGGGCCAGCAGGGTGGACTCGTGCCCGCCGTGCAGGGTGCCGGTGGAGGTGAAGCCGCTGTAGACCTTGTCGGCCAGCAGGCCCTGCCGCCACACCCCGCCCAGGGTGTCCAGGTACTGCTTGAGCTGCGAGGCGATGTTGCCGAACCGGGTGGGCGAGCCCATGATGACCGCGTCCGCCCAGATCAGGTCGTCGGCGGTGGCCACCGGGACGTCGGCGGTCGCGGCGACGTTGGCGGCCCAGGCCGGGTTGGCGGCGATGGCCTCCCGCGGGGCCAGTTCGGCGACCCGTCGCAGCCGGACCTCGGCTCCCTCCTTCTCGGCCGTCTCGGCCATCTCGCGGGCCATCTCGGCGATGTTGCCGGTGGCGGAGTAGTAGATGATGGCGACCTTGACGCGGGTGTCCATGGCGGGTGCTCCTCGTGGGTGCAGGGGGTCGGATGGGTCGGTTCTCAGCGGCCGGTCTCGGCCAGCACGCCCTCCTCGGCGGCGACCAGTTCGTCGATCGCGGCGAAGAAGGCGGCGATGCCGGGGAGGTTGGCGCCCTTGGCCCGGGAGGCGGCGAAGTCCTCGGCGGAGCGCCACTCGACGACGTCGAGCCACTCGCCGTCCGGCAGGGCCACCAGGCGGGCGCCCAGGAACCCGGCCCGGTCGGCACGGAAGTCCGCCAGCATGCCCGGACGGGCGGCCAGCAGCTCCGCCGTCTTGGCGGGCGCGACCCGGAAGCGGGTCAGTTCCACGGTGGTGGCCATCGGTCCTCCTCGGCTCTGTCGATCACCGGCGAGGACGACACTATGGTCACCTCTGGATATAGTCAAGATAGGTGACCATCATCACCGGTGACCAAACCGAGGGAAGGTGCGCATGAGGCGTGGCGAACATCGGGAACAGGACCCCGACCTGGGGATCCTCAGCGCCCGGCTGCTGTTCGCGGTCCAGGACGAGCTGTTCGGCACGCTCGCCGAGCAGGGCCACCCGGGGCTGCGGCCCCAGCACGGCGCGGTGCTGGCCTACCTGGACGAGGAGGGCACCCGCGCCACCGACCTGGCCCGCCGGTCACGGCAGCACAAGCAGGTCATCGGCAAGCTGGTGGACGAGCTGGAGGCCCTCGGCTACGTCGAGCGGCGGCCCGACCCGGCCGACCGGCGCGCCAAGCTCATCGTCCCCACGGCGCGGGGCCTGGACCAGATGACCCGGTCCGACGCGATCATGACGGCGCTGGAGGAGCGCCACGCCCGCGCCCTGGGGGACGAGGTGTACGCCGCGTTCAAGCGCGCGCTGCGCGAGGTCGCGCAGCGCCAGCGTGACTGGCGCGATCAGCCCCGGTGAGGGTACGCCCCGGCGACCGAGAGGAAGACGTCGTTCTCCTCCGGGGCGCCGATGGAGACCCGCGCGCCCTCCCCGGCGAACGGCCGCACGCTGACGCCCTGGGCGTTGCAGGCGTCGGAGAAGTCCATGGTCCGCTCGCCGAGGCGCAGCCACACGAAGTTCGCCTCGGTGTGCGGGACCGTCCAGCCCTGGTCGCGCAGCGCGTGCACGACCCGCTCGCGCTCCTTGACGGTGGCCTCGACGCGTTCCAGCAGCTCGTCCTCGGCGGCCAGGGAGGCGACGGCGGCGGCCTGCGCCACGGCGTTCACGCTGAACGGCAGCATCGCCTTGCGGGTGGCCTCGGCGACCGCCGGATGCGCCACCATGAACCCGACGCGCAGCCCCGCCAGCCCGTACGCCTTGGAGAACGTCCGCAGCACCGCCACGTTCGGGCGGTCGCCGTACAGGGTCAGGCCGTCGGGCACCTCGGCGTCGCGGACGTACTCGCGGTACGCCTCGTCCAGCACCACCAGGCAGTCGGCGGGCACCCGGTCGAGGAACGCGGTCAGCTCGGCGCGCCGCACCACCGTGCCGGTCGGGTTGTTGGGGTTGCACACGAAGACCAGCCGCGTCCGCTCGGTGATCGCGTCGGCCATCGCCGCCAGGTCGTGCGTCTCGTCCCGCAGCGGAACCCGCACCGAGTCCGCGCCCGCCAGCGACACCAGCCCCGGGTACGCCTCGAAGGAACGCCACGCGTACAGCACCTCGGCGCCGGGCTCGCCCACCGCCTCCAGCAGCATCTGGGTCACGCCCACCGACCCGCAGCCCACCACGACGTGCTCGCCGGGCACCCCGAACCGCGCGGAGATCGCCTCGACCAGCGCGGTCGCCCCGTTGTCGGGGTAGCGGTTCACCCGTCCGGCCGCCTCGGCGATGGCCGTCAGCACGGACGGCAGCGGCCCGGACGGCGACTCGTTCGAGGACAGCTTGTAGGACCGCCCGTCCGGACCCGTCACGGCACGGCCGGGCCGGTAGGCGGCGAACTGGTCGAGCACGGCGCGGAAACGCGGGACGGCTGCTTCGGACACCGTTGTCCTCCCGGTATGAGGGGGTGTGCTCCCCACAGGTTACGGCGTCCCCGGATCAGGGCCGCGGGCGGAGCATCGGCGGCCGGAGCTGCTCGGCGTCGCCCCGCCGGTACAGCTGCGCGGGCCGGCCGCCGTCGCGGGTCGTGGTGCGCCCGGTCGGCACCAGGAACCGGTCGGCGCCGGTGACCTTGCGGTGGAAGTTGCGGGGGTCCAGCGGCGTCCCCCACACGATCTCGTACACGCGGCGCAGCTCGGCGACGGTGAACTCCGGCGGGCAGAACGCGGCGGCCAGCGAGGTGTACTCCAGCTTGGCGCGGGCCCGCTCGATGCCGTCCCGCAGGATCCGCCGGTGGTCGAACGCCGCCCGGTCCCGCTCGACCAGGTCGTCCACGCACGTCCAGAGCACCTGCGCGCGGCTGGAGGCGGGCAGGTCGGGCGCCAGCCCCAGGTACGCCACGCTGACCACCCGCTGCCGGGGGTCGCGGTCCGGATACCCGTACGTGGCGAGCTGCTCCAGGTGGATCCGCACGTCGGCGAGCCCGGCCCGCTCGGCCATCAGCCGGGACGCGGCCACCGGCAGGTCCTCGTCGAGCTGGATGAACCCGCCCGGCAGCGACCAGCACCCGTCGTAGGGGGCCCGGTCGCGCCGCCACATCAGCGCGCACAGCCGCTGCTCGCGGACGGTCAGCACGACGAGGTCCACGGTGACGGCGACCCGGGGCACGGTCATGCCCTGAACGTTAGCCGCACTCGCGAGTCCGGATACCGGGAACAACGGTCAGGGCAGGATGCGCTCGGCGTGGTCGTAGGTCTGCCGGGCGAGCTGCTCGGCCTCCGCCCGCGTGACGGTCGGCCCGAACAGCGTCACCGTGGCCAGGTAGCCCCGGCCGCGCAGCACCACGTACCAGGTCTTGACGGCGGACCCGGCCGCGGTGGACGCGACGCCCACGGTCCGCGACCCCATCCCGAGGTCGCCGCCGCCCGACTCCACCACCTCGTGGTCGGACCACCGCTCCCCGACCTTCGTCCGGAACCGCCGGCACTCGTCCGGCACCCGCACCTTCACGTGCCGCGCGGCGTCCGACGCGGACACGGCCATCAACGTGGTCGCCGCCGACTGCCCGTTGCCCTTGGTGAACGTGGCGAGCGCCGCGGGCACGGTCCGCAGCTCGGCGTCCCCCGCCAGCCCCGCCCCGGTCGCGTCGGCGCAGTTCGGCTTGTCGTAGGTGACCTGCCGCTGGAGCTGGGCGAAGTTCTGGATGCCCTTGAGCGCCGCGTACTCCCCCGCGTCCGGCTCCCCGGTCCGCCGGTACCCGACGAACTCGGTCGGCAACGCCTGCCGCAGCTGGTCGGAGGTGTACCCCGTACCCGCCGGAAGGGCCCGATCAGCGGACCGCCCGGCCCGCCCTTCCCCCCCGCCGTCCCCGCCCCCACAACCACCGACGAGAACGGCGGACACCACGACCGGGCACAACACGCTGACCGCACGTGACGACACCATGCCCGCGACACTAGTCCTTGTGGAGGGCGACCCCCCACACTCCCCGCCAGGCGTGTCGAGCGCATCCTCGCTCGCTGGCGCTCGCTGCGGTGCACTCGACACGCCCAGGTTTCCGCGGCTCCGCTGGCGCTCCGCCGCGGAACCTGCGCTCCTGGGGGAGACCCCCAGACCCCCCATTTCCTCGAACCTCGTGCTTGTGCGCGAGCCAGGACGGGAGCCCGTCAGAACTGGTGGACGGGGGTACTAACGGTCACCACCCACCCTGCCCGG
>DATADI010000697.1:0-4207 GCA_036258615.1 Thermomonospora sp.
GGTTCGCCGGTGGATGACACGTTCCGATCCGGTGCGGGGGCGTCCCCGCGGAGCACCCCGGCGCGTGGCACGTCCCGTCCACGGGCGGGTGCGTCGTCCCAGGGCACACCGTCTCGTGGCCTGCCCGCAGGAGGGGAGCCCCGTGCCCGGAAGCGTTCGCCGGAGTCCGGCACATCGCCGCGCGCGCGGCGGGAGTCGCGCGGCGCGGCGGTGCCCCCGGAGGCCGGGGACGGTTCCAGGGGAGCGACACCGTCGAAGGGCGTCCGGCCGCCTGGAAAGGGGCCTCGGCGAGGGGGGCCGGTGCCGCCCCGGTGGAATCCGTCGCCGAAAGTGCTCGGTGTGGCGGGTGGGGCCCTCGCCGCGGTCCTCGTGGGGGTCGTGGTGGTGGCCGTCGCCTCGGGTGGTGGTGACGAGGCCCCGGTGACGCGGGCGGGGTCGCCGGTGGGGCGTCCCGCCGACAGCGGCCGTTCACCGGCGTCCTACTCCAGCTCCCCGACGACCGGTGCGTACGCGGGGATCGCGCAGCGCGGCGCGGACGCCAGGCCGCTCACCGAGGGCGAGTCGTTCCCCAGTTCGGCGCGTACCCTCACGGTGACGGAGGCCGGGGCGAGGCTGCGGCTCGTCGGGCACCGGCTGGACACCGACTGCGCGAACGCCGTGTGGGGCGTGGCCTTGGGGGAGGAGCTGCGGCGCGGCGGCTGCACGCAGGCGCTGCGGGGGATGTACGCCGACGCCCGGAAGGGTCTCGCGCTGAGCGTCACCGTCCTCAACCTGAACTCCTCCGCCGACGCCGACCGGCTCGTGGCGGCCCTCGGCAACGGCCGGGGCGGTGGTTTCGTCCGCCCGCTGACCGAGGGCCTCACCCCGGTGACGGCCTCACCGAAGGCGACCTCCACGGCGAAGACGACCGCGAGTCCCACGGCCGTGCCGCTGGAACGGTTCGGCGAGGGCTTCAGCATGGCGCGCGGGCTGGCGATGGGGCACTACGCGGTGATCGCCTGGGCGCAGCGCCTGGACGGTACCGGCGACCCCGGCGACGAGGCCCTGCTGGCGCTGCTCATCGAGGGCGGGAAGGCCCCCGGGGTGCTGGGGAGGGCCGCCGCGGCGGGCTGACGGGCGCCCGGTACGTCCTGGCGTGTCCGGTCCGGTGAGGATGATCACCGGACCTGGGGATTTGCCGCCGTTACGTCCGGGCTATGCTGGTCTAAACCACTTGTCGGGTGGTGTCGTCGGGATGCGACGGAACGGGGCCGTTTCGCGCGATGTGGCGTGGCCCCGGGCCGCCCCGCACCTCCGCCGATACCGGGAACTTCGCCGATCTGTCAGGAGAAGTTTCGCGATCAGGTCCAGTCGGGCATGATCCCGACAGTGAGATAGTCTCACGGTAAGGAAGCAGCAGGGCCAACGCCGTCCCGGACTGCACTGACGGAAGCAGTGACACGATGACGGGAGGGTTGATGACGGCTGCTGCCCTCACACCTGGCCGCCCCCCGCGGCAGGGGCTGTACGACCCGGCCAACGAGCACGACGCCTGCGGTGTCGGAATGGTCGCCGACCTGCACGGCCGCAGGAGCCACGACATCGTCGAGAAGGCCCTGACCGTCCTGCGCAACCTCGACCATCGGGGCGCGGTGGGGGCCGAACCCGACGACGGGGACGGCGCCGGCATCCTCACCCAGATCCCGGACGCGCTGTTCCGCGAGGTGGTGGACTTCGCGCTGCCGCCGGCCGGGTCCTACGCGGCGGGCACCGCGTTCCTGCCCGCCGACGGCACCGAGCGCGCCCGCGTGGTCGCCCACGTCGAGGCGCTGTGCGCCGAGGAGGGCCTGACCGTCCTGGGCTGGCGCGAGCTGCCCTACGACCCCGACTTCTGCGGCCCGGCGGCCCGCCGGACCATGCCGCACTTCGCGCAGCTGTTCGTGCGCGCCGCCGACGACGGCCCGCACGCCGGCAAGACCGGGCTGGAGCTGGACCGGGTCGTGTTCTGCATGCGCGAGCGCGCCGAGCAGGACGTGCCCGTCTACTTCCCGAGCCTGTCGTCGCGGACCATCGTCTACAAGGGGATGCTGACGACCCCCCAGCTGGAGCCGTTCTTCCCCGACCTGTCGGACCGCCGGTACGACACCGCCATCGCGCTGGTGCACTCGCGGTTCTCCACCAACACCTTCCCGGCGTGGGAGCTGGCCCACCCGTACCGGTTCATCGCCCACAACGGCGAGATCAACACCGTGCGGGGCAACCGCAACTGGATGCGGGCCCGTGAGGCGCTGCTGAAGTCGGACCTGATCCCCGGCGACCTGTCGCGGATCTTCCCGGTCATCGACATCGAGGCCAGCGACACCGCCTCGTTCGACGAGTGCCTGGAGCTGCTGCACCTGGGCGGCCGGTCGCTGCCGCACGCGGTGCTGATGATGATCCCCGAGGCGTGGGAGAACCACGCCGAGATGGACCCGGCGCGGCGCGCGTTCTACGAGTTCCACTCCACCCTGATGGAGTCGTGGGACGGGCCCGCCAGCGTCACCTTCACCGACGGCACCGTCGTCGGCGCCGTCCTGGACCGCAACGGGCTGCGGCCCGGCCGGTTCTGGGTCACCGACGACGGGTTCGTGGTGCTGTCCAGCGAGTCCGGCGTGCTCCACGACATCCCCGCGGCCAAGGTCGTCCGCAAGGGGCGGCTGCAGCCGGGCCGGATCTTCCTGGTCGACACCGCCGCCGGGCGGATCATCGAGGACGACGAGATCAAGGCCGAGCTGGCCGCCGAGCACCCGTACCGGCAGTGGCTGGCCGACGGGCTGGTCCGGTTCGAGGAGCTGCCGACCCGCGAGCGGCACCTGCCGCCGCACGACACGCTGGTCCGGCGGCAGCAGGCGTTCGGGTACACGCTGGAGGAGCAGCGGATCATCCTCGGTCCCATGGCGCGGACCGGGGCCGAGCCGGTCGGCTCGATGGGCACCGACACCCCGATCGCGGTGCTCTCCAAGCGCCCCCGGCTGCTGTTCGACTACTTCAAGCAGCTGTTCGCGCAGGTCACCAACCCGCCGCTGGACGCCATCCGGGAGGAGCTGGTCACCTCCCTGCAGTCCACGCTGGGCCCGGAGGGCAACCTGCTGGAGCCGGGGCCGGACTCCTGCCGCCGGCTGGTGCTGCCCACCCCGATCCTGGACAACGACGAGCTGGCCAAGATCGTCCACATCGACGACGACGGCGCGCTGCCGCACCTGCGCGCCCACGTCGTGCACGGCCTGTACGAGGTCGACGGCGGCGGCGAGGCCCTGGTGCACCGGCTGGAGGAGATCTGCACCGAGGTGTCCCGGGCCATCGAGGACGGCGCGCGGATCATCGTGCTGTCGGACCGGGGCGCCGACCGGACCCGGGCGGCGATCCCGTCGCTGCTGCTGACCGGCGCGGTGCACCACCACCTGATCCGGGAGAAGGCCCGCACCCGCGTGGGCCTGGTGCTGGAGACCGGTGAGGCCCGCGAGTGCCACCACATGGCGCTGCTGATCGGGTACGGGGCCTCCGCGGTCAACCCGTACCTGGCGATCGAGACGGTCGAGGACCTCATCGCGACCGGCGCGCTGACCGGGGTGGAGCCCGAGCAGGCGGTCCGCAACATGGTCAAGGCGTACGGCAAGGGCGTCCTGAAGGTCATGTCCAAGATGGGCGTGTCCACGGTCGCCTCGTACACCGGCGCGCAGATCTTCGAGGCCATCGGTCTCGGCGGCGAGGTCGTCAAGCGGTGCTTCACCGGCACCACCTCCCGGCTGGGCGGCGTCGGCTTCGACGTCATCGCCCGTGAGGTCGCCGAGCGGCACCGCCGCGCGTACCCGGTGTCGGGCAACGCCCCGGCGCACCGCACCCTGGAGGTCGGCGGCGAGTACCAGTGGCGGCGCGAGGGCGAGCCGCACCTGTTCAACCCGGACACGGTGTTCAAGCTCCAGCACTCCACCCGGACCCGCCGGTACGAGATCTTCAAGGAGTACACGCGGCTGGTGGACGGCCGGTCCGAGCAGCTGATGACGCTGCGCGGGCTGTTCAGGCTCAAGGAGGGCGAGCGCCCGCCGGTGCCGATCGAGGAGGTCGAGCCGGTCAGCGAGATCGTCAGGCGGTTCTCCACCGGCGCGATGTCGTACGGCTCGATCTCGGCGGAGGCCCACGAGACCCTCGCCATCGCGATGAACCGCCTCGGCGGCAAGTCCAACACCGG
>DATADI010000698.1:0-6585 GCA_036258615.1 Thermomonospora sp.
CGACCTCGGGGCGGTGCGGCCCGAGGACGCGCGGGCCCAGGCCGCCCTGGTCGACCAGGAGGACCAGCGCGTCATCCAGACCCGGGCGGTGCTGGCGGCGATGCTCCAGATCGGCGGGCGCGAGGCCGTCCGCTGGAAGCAGCCGCAGATCTACGGGTCCGCGCACGGCAAGACGCTGGTGCTGCCCGAACGCGGCGACGGCGACCCGTACACGATCGCCGACCTGGCCGCCGCCGGGGGAGGCCGGTACTTCCGCCGCCTCAGCGACGGCTCCTACCTGCTGGGCATCCACGTGTTCGTCGCCGACGGGGCCGAACTGGTGCTGCGCAGCGGCAGCCGGCCCCTGGTGATCCGGATGGGCAGCGTCCCCGGCGCGTTCAGCTCCATCGTCGGCTTCGGCGGGACCATCCACATCACCGGCACCGCGCGCAGCCCCGTCCGCATCACCAGCTGGAACCCGGCCACCCGCAGGCCCGACACGGCCGTGGCGGACGGGCGGGCCTACCTGCGGGCGGTCGGCGGCGAGTTCCGGGTCGACCACGCCCGGTTCTCCCACCTGGGGTTCTGGAGCGGCCGGACCGGGGGCGTCGCGCTGACCGGCACCGACCGGCCCACCAGTGCCGCCAAGCACCGCACCAAGGAGCAGCGGCACGCCGACAAGCGGCTGCGGATGCGGCGCAACCGGGACGGCCAGGGCGCGGCGGGCGGCGGCCCCGGGGACGTGGAGGTGATCCCGCCGGGCCAGGGCGGCGGCACCGCCTCGCACGTGCCCGCCGCCGACCTGGTGACCGGGTCCATCGAGAACACCACCGTCACCGGCAACGCCTACGGCCTGTTCGTGTCCGGCTCCAACCAGACCCAGATCATCGGCAACACGATCAGCGGCAGCCTCGTGCACGGCGTGCTGATGCACCGCTTCGCCAAGAACGCCACCCTCGAGAACACCACCGTCACCGGCAGCCGCGGCGACGGGTTCGTGATCTCCCGGGCCACCGAGAAGGTCCGGGTGGTCGGCTGCGTCGCCGAGCGCAACGGCCGCAACGGCTTCACCCTGAACGGCCAGGCGCTGGCGGACGGGCCGTCGGCGTCCGGCGAGTCCCTGGTCAGCTTCGGCGACAGCTCCGTCAGCGCCTCCACCGCCCGTGGCAACGCCCGGTACGGGGTGGAGCTGCTGGGCGGCCGGAAGCTGGCCGTGCAGGGCAGCCGGATCGTCGGCGGCGACATGGGGATCGTCGTCCGCGCCGGGGCCGCCGACGTGCGGATCTCCGGCAACACCGTCACCGGCCAGCGCACCCACGGCATCGCCCTGCGCGACGGGGTGACCGGCGCGGCCGTCGGCGGCAACATCGTCAGCGGCCCGGTCACCGGGATCCACGTGCGCGACTCCACCGCGACCGTCGTCGGCAACACCCTGCGGGTCGCCGACGCGCCCAACGCCCACGGCGTGTCGGTGGTCGGCGCCGCCGGGGGCACGGAGATCGCCGGCAACACCATCCGGGGCCGGGGCACCAGCGCCGTGCACACCTCCCGGTCCCACGGCCACGTCGAGCGGTCCGGCAACGACACGCGCGGCTGGACCGACACCTCCACGTTCTGGATGAAGGCCCGGCGGGTCGTCAAGCCGATGAACATCGTGTGGGCGTGCGTGTTCCTGCTGGTGGTGTTCTCGGCGATCCGGTCCGGCGGGGCCGGTCCGAGGGTGCGGCGCGGCACCCACCCCTACGAGCACCAGCGCACGCTCGCCGAGCGCCTGCCGCGGGTGCTGCAACGCCGTCCCCCGCCCCTGCCCGACATCGGCCCGGACGGGGTTCCGGGGAACGGAGCGTCCTCATGACCCGGCGCCGGACGCGGCTCCTGGCGACCCTGCTGGTGCTGGGCCTGTCGGGCGGCGGCACGTACGCCTGGATGACCTACCTCGGCGGGCCGGAGGAGGTCCCCGGCGTCAACGACGTCGCCCCGCAGGACGCCCAGCAGCAGGCCACCCTGGTCGACCAGGAGGACCTGCGGATCATGCAGACCCGCGCGGTGCTGGCCTCGGCGCTGGCGCGCGGCGGGGCGCGGGCCGAGCAGGTCCGCCAGCCGCACATCGCCAGCTCCGCCAACGGCCGCACCCTGGTGCTGACCGCCCGCAGCCGCCCGTACTACGTGGCCGACCTGGAGCGGTACGGGCAGCAGGACTTCGAACGGCAGAGCGACGGGTCCTACCTGCTGGGCATCAACGTGTTCGTGGCGCACGGGGCCAAGCTGGTGCTGCAGAGCGCCACCGGCCCGCTGGACCTGCGGCTGTCCAGCGCCCCGGGTGCGTTCACCTCGATCGTGGGGTTCGGCGCCAGCATCCGCATCAACGGGTCGGCGCAGAACCCGGTCCGCATCACCGGCTGGGACCCGCAGACCAACCGCCCGGACACGCGGGTCGCCGACGGCCGCGCGTACCTGCGGGCGATCGGCGGCGAGCTGCGCATGCGGCACACGCACGTCGCGCACCTGGGGTTCTGGAGCGGGCGCACCGGCGGCGTGGCCCTGACCGGCTCGGACCGCCCGGTCGACTCCGCCGAGGCGGTGCCGCGCGCCGACGGCGGGTCGCGCCGCACCACGGTGCTGCTGCCCGACGGGCGGCGCGAGACCACCGGCGGCGGCCTGAACGAGATCGAGGTGGCGCCCGCCCGGGGCGGCGCGGCCACCGGGTTCGTGGTGCCGGTCGCCAACCTGGTCACCGGCGCCATCGAGGACAGCACGATCACCGGCAACGCCTACGGGATCTTCATCACCGGCTCCGACCGGACGCAGATCGTCGACACCGCCGTCCGGGGCAGCCTGGTGCACGGGGTGATGATGCACCGCTTCGCCCGCAACGCCACGATCGAGAACACCACGGTCACCGGCAGCCGCGGCGACGGGTTCGTGCTCTCGCGGGCCACCGAGAAGGTCAGCGTGACCGGCTGCCTGGCCGAGGGCAACGGCGGCAACGGCTTCACCCTCAACGGGCTGCCGCTGGCGGAGGGCCCGTCCGCCTCGGGGGAGGCGACCGCCGGTTTCGGCGACAGCTCCGTCATCAGCAGCACCGCCCGCGACAACGGCCGCTACGGCGTCGAGGTGCTCGGCGGGACCCGGCTCGCCGTGCAGACCAGCCGGGTGGTGGGCGGCGACATGGGCATCGTCGTCGGCGACGGCGCCGCCGACGTGCGGATCTCCGGCAACGAGCTGACCGGCCAGCGCCGCCAGGGCATCGCCGTGCGCGACGGGGTCACCGGCGCCCAGATCAGCGGCAACATCGTCCGCGGCACCCGCACCGCGCTGTTCGTCCGCGGCTCCGCCGCCCTGGTCTCCGGCAACATCGTCCAGGCGGCCTCGCTGCACGGCGTGACCCTGCTCGGCGACGTCACCGGAACCCGGATCGTCGGCAACACCCTGGGCGGCGCCGGGCGCAGCGCCATCGACCGGGACCGCGCGCACGGCACGCCCGACGTCGCCGGCAACAACACCGGCGGCTGGCAGGACACCGCCGGGATCTGGACGCTGCTCCGCCGCATCGCCAAGCCGATGAACGTGATCTGGGCGTCGGTGTTCCTGCTGGTGGTGGTCTCGGCGCTGCGGTCGCGGGACTCCGGCCCGCGGCTGGGCCGCCGGGGCGTCCACCCCTACGCGCGGCAACGGGTCCTGGAGCGGCGTCCCGCGGTGCCGCTGCGCAGGCCCGCCGCGCCCGGGGAGACCCGGGACGGGGAACGGGCGGACGAGTTCAGCGGTGCGGGAAGCCGATAGGGGGCGGGGCGTGATCGAGAAGATCGACCTGAAGTTCGTCGTCGGGCTGCTGGTCGGCGCGCTGGTGATGGGGACGCTGGTCGTGGTCCTCATGAGCGGCGACGACGACCCCGGCCCGGCCGCCGGACCCGCCGGGACCGGGGCCCCCGCGGGCGCCGGGCGCCCCGACGACGGGGGCGGCGACGACGGGGACGACGACGAGGGGGAGTTCACCTCCGCCGGGCCGCCCCCCGACATCGAGGTCCCCGACGGTGAGGGACGCGTCACCTGCCCCCGCCCGACCGAGACCGTCGGGAACGCCGAGGAACTCGCCCGCGCCCTCGCCTCCGCCGGACCCGGCGACAGCATCCGCATCGAGGACGGCGTCTACGAGGGCGAGTTCGTCGCCCGCGCCCACGCCGACGCGCGGAACCCGATCTTCCTGTGCGGCGGGCCCGCGGCCGTGCTCGACGGCGGCGGGATCAAGAAGGGCTACACGCTGCACCTCGACCGGGCGGCCCACTGGCGGCTGGTCGGCTTCACCGTCCGCAACGGCCAGAAGGGCGTCATGGCCGACACCACCACCGGCGCCGTCATCCAGGGCCTGCGCGTCCACGACATCGGCGACGAGGCCGTCCACCTGCGCAACTTCAGCACCGGCAACGTCGTCCAGTACAACCTGATCTACAACACCGGACTGCGCCGCGAGAAGTTCGGCGAGGGCGTCTACCTGGGCACCGCCCAGAGCAACTGGAAGCGGTTCTCCGGCGGCCGGATGGACCGCAGCGACCGCAACGTGGTGCGCGGCAACGTCATCCGCGCGACCGCCGAGGCCGTCGACGTCAAGGAGGGCACCACCGGCGGCCGGATCGTCGGCAACGTCTTCGACGGCTCGGCCCTCGGCGGCTCCAAGCACAACGACTCCTGGGTGGACGTCAAGGGCAACGGCTACCTCATCGAGGGCAACCGGGGCACCGCCACCCGCGGGGACGGGTTCCAGACCCACGAGATCGTCGACGGCTGGGGGACCGGCAACGTCTTCCGCGGCAACACCATCGACCTGCGCGGCGGCGACGGCGTCGGCGTCAACGACACCGTCGGCGGCAACACCATCGCCTGCGACAACACGGTCATCGGGGGCCGCCTCACCGACCAGGGGCCGTGCGCCTGACCCGGGCGCCACCCGCACATGAAGGAGAACCGCATGGACACCGCCGCGACCCCTCGGCTGACCGTCATCGGCACCGGCTACCTCGGCGCCACCCACGCCGTCTGCATGGCCTCGCTGGGCTACGAGGTCCTCGGCGTGGACGTGGACCCCGGCAAGATCGCCAAACTGTCCGCCGGGCGGGTCCCGTTCTTCGAGCCCGGCCTGCCCGAACTGCTGGCCAAGACCCTGGAGTCCGGGCGGCTGCGCTTCACCACCTCCTACGAGGAGGCCGCCGCGTTCGGCGACGTCCACTTCGTCTGCGTCGGCACCCCGCAGCAGCCCGGCTCGGACGCCTGCGACATCACCTACGTGGACGCCGCCGTGACCTCGCTGGCCCGGCACCTGACCCGCCCGGCGCTGGTGGTCGGCAAGTCCACCGTGCCGGTCGGCACCGCCGCCCGGCTGACCCACCTGGTCCGCGAGCTGGCCCCGGCGGGGGAGGACGTGGAGCTGGCCTGGAATCCGGAGTTCCTGCGTGAGGGCTACGCCGTGGACGACACCCTGCGCCCCGACCGGCTGGTGTTCGGGGTGGCCTCGGAGTCGGCCCGCGCCCGGCTGCACGCGGCGTTCGCCCCGATCATCGAGGCGGGCACCCCCGTGGTGGTCACCGACCCGGCCACCGCCGAGCTGGTCAAGGTGGCCGCCAACTCCTTCCTGGCCACCAAGATCTCCTACATCAACGCCATGGCGGAGGTGTGCGAGGCCACCGGAGCCGACGTCAGCGACCTGGCCGCCGCGCTGGCCTTCGACGACCGCATCGGCGGCCGGTTCCTCCAGCCCGGCCTCGGCTTCGGCGGCGGCTGCCTGCCCAAGGACATCCGGGCGTTCGCGCACCGCGCCGAGGAGATCGGCGTCGGGCAGGCGGTCTCGTTCCTGCGCGAGGTGGACGCCATCAACCGGCGGCGGCGCTCGCGCACCGTGGACCTGGTCCGCGAACTGCTCGGCGGCCGGCTGGACGGAAAGCGCATCGCCTGCCTGGGCGCGGCGTTCAAGCCCAACTCCGACGACATCCGGGACGCGCCCGCCCTCGACGTGGCCCGCACCATGCACGGGCTGGGCGCGCACGTGCGGGTGTACGACCCGGCGGCGCTGGACAACGCCCGCCGCGCCTACCCCGAGCTGCGGTACGGCTCCAGCGCGCTGGACGTGGCCCGCGACGCCGACGTGGTCGTGCTGCTCACCGAGTGGGCCGAGTTCCGCGAGATCGACCCCGGCGCCATGGCCACGGTGACCGCGCACCGCCGGATCGTGGACGGCCGCCACGCCCTCGACCCGGAGACCTGGCGCTCCGCGGGCTGGGAGTACCGCGCCCTGGGCCGCCCCTGACCCGCCGGGCCGTCCCCGCGCCGCAGGTCGATCACCCCCCACCGGGCGGGCTAGGCTTCCGGTACCGGGGACAGGTACCGGGGGACAGTCGGAAGGCGAGGGGGCGTGCGCGTGGGCCGACCGGGCGTGCGGGGGCTGCGGATCTGGGCGGCGACCACGGCGCTGCTGGCGCTGCTCGGCCCGCCCGCGGGCCTGCTGTGGGCCGCGCTCGCGCCGCCGGTGCGGTACCTGCTGGCGGACGGCCGGGTCGTGCTCGCCGACCCGGAGACCCAGGCGGTGATCGCCGGGGACGGCCGGTTCGCGGTGATCAC
>DATADI010000699.1:0-7166 GCA_036258615.1 Thermomonospora sp.
GGCGATCTCGCGGGCCTCCTCGAAGGAGGTCGCGGTGCCGTGCTTGGGCGCGGGCAGGCCCGCCCGGTCGAGCACGCGGCCGAACGCGCCGCGCTCCTCGGCCAGGTGGATGCTCTCCGGGGACGTCCCGACGATCGGCACTCCGGCGTCCTTGAGGCGCTGCGCCAGGCCCAGCGGGGTCTGCCCGCCGAGCTGGACGATCACGCCCGCGACCTCGCCGGACCGCTGCTCGGCGTCCACCACCTCCAGGACGTCCTCCAGGGT
Organism: Thermomonospora sp.; assembly: GCA_036258615.1. Classification (GTDB taxonomy): domain Bacteria; phylum Actinomycetota; class Actinomycetes; order Streptosporangiales; family Streptosporangiaceae; genus Thermomonospora. The sequence goes on from DATADI010000699.1 coordinate 265, forward strand.
CAGCGGCTCGAAGTACAGCCGGTGGGAGGTGTCGTAGTCGGTGGAGACCGTCTCGGGGTTGCAGTTGACCATGACGGTCTCGTAGCCCGCCTCGGCCAGCGTGAAGGAGGCGTGGACGCAGGAGTAGTCGAACTCCACGCCCTGCCCGATCCGGTTGGGGCCGCTGCCCAGGATGATGACCTTGGGCCGCTCCCCCGGCGGGACCTCGGTCTCCTCGTCGTAGGTCGAGTACAGGTACGGGGTGCGGGCGGCGAACTCGGCGGCGCACGTGTCGACCGTGTGGTAGACGGGCCGCACGCCGAGCGCCCGCCGCAGCTCCCGGACGACCTGCTCCGACAGGCCCCGCAGCTCGCCGATCTGCGCGTCGGAGAACCCGTGCCGCTTGGCGACCAGCAGCTTGTCGCGGGTCAGCGCGTCCTCGGCGGTGCGGATGTCCTCGGCGACCTCGTTGATCGCGGCGATCTGGTCGAGGAACCACGGGTCGATGCCGGTGGCCCGGTGGGCCTCCTCGATCGACGCGCCCGCCCACAGCGCCCGCTGCACGTCCCGCAGCCGCCCGTCGTGCGGGCGGCCCGCGCTCCGCAGCAGCTCCGCCGCGTCGCCGGGCTCGCCGGCCCAGGAGAACGACGCGCCCTTCTGCTCCAGCGACCGCAGCGCCTTCTGCAGCGCCTCGGGGAACGAGCGGCCGATCGCCATGGCCTCGCCCACCGACTTCATGTGCGTGGTGAGGGTGGCGTCGGCGCCGGGGAACTTCTCGAACGCGAACCGGGGCACCTTGACCACGATGTAGTCGAGGGTCGGCTCGAAGCTGGCCGGGGTCTCGGCGGTGATGTCGTTGGGGATCTCGTCCAGCGTGTACCCGATGGCCAGCTTGGCGGCGATCTTGGCGATCGGGAACCCGGTGGCCTTGGAGGCCAGCGCCGAGGACCGCGACACCCGCGGGTTCATCTCGATCACGATCATCCGGCCGGTCTGCGGGTTCACCGCGAACTGGATGTTGCAGCCGCCGGTGTCCACCCCGACCTCGCGGATCACCGCGATGGCCACGTCCCGCATGTTCTGGTACTCGCGGTCGGTCAGCGTCAGCGCGGGCGCCACGGTGATCGAGTCGCCGGTGTGCACGCCCATCGGGTCGAGGTTCTCGATGGAGCACACGATGACGACGTTGTCGGCCCGGTCGCGCATGACCTCCAGCTCGTACTCCTTCCAGCCGAGGATGGACTCCTCCAGGAGCACCTCGCTGGTGGGGCTGGCGGCCAGGCCGGACCCGGCGATGCGGCGCAGGTCGTCCTCGTCGTAGGCCATGCCGGAGCCCGCCCCGCCCATGGTGAACGAGGGCCGCACCACCATCGGGTAGCCCAGCTCCCCGGCGGCGGCCAGGCACTCGTCCAGGGTGTGGCAGATCACCGAACGGGCCGACTCGGCATTCAGGCCGTGCTCGCGGGCGACGGTGGCGACGATCTCCTTGAACCGCTCGCGGTTCTCCCCCGCCTGGATGGCGTCGATGTCGGCGCCGATCAGCTCCACGCCGTACCGCTCGAGGACCCCGGCCTCGTGCAGGGCGATGGCGGTGTTCAGCGCCGTCTGGCCGCCCAGGGTGGGCAGCAGCGCGTCGGGCCGCTCCTTGGCGATGACCTTCTCGACGACCTCGGGGGTGATCGGCTCGATGTAGGTGGCGTCGGCGAACTCCGGGTCGGTCATGATCGTCGCCGGGTTGCTGTTGACCAGGACGACCCGCAGGCCCTCGGCCTTCAGGACCCGGCACGCCTGGGTGCCGGAGTAGTCGAACTCGCACGCCTGGCCGATGACGATCGGCCCGGAGCCGATGACCAGGACGGACTTCAGATCTTCGCGTCGGGGCATTACCGGGCGCCCTCCATCGTCTGGCAGAACCGGTCGAACAAGGCGGTGGAGTCGTGCGGACCGGCCGCGGCCTCCGGGTGGTACTGGACGCTGAACGCGGGGGCGTCCAGCAGGCGCAGGCCCTCGACACAGCCGTCGTTGAGGTTGACGTGGCTGACCTCGGCGCGGCCGTACGGGGTGTCGAACGGGCCGTCGGCGGGGGCCTCGACGGCGAAGCCGTGGTTGTGGGCGGAGATCTCCACCCGGCCGGTCGCGCGGTCCTGCACCGGCTGGTTCACGCCGCGGTGGCCGAACCGGAGCTTGTAGGTGCCCAGGCCCAGCGCGCGGCCGAAGATCTGGTTGCCCAGGCAGATGCCGAAGAACGGCCTGCCGGCCTCCAGCACGCCCTGCAGCGCGGTGACGGCGTACCCGGTGGCGGCGGGGTCGCCGGGGCCGTTGCTGAAGAACACGCCGTCGGGGTCGCGGGCGAGGATCTCCTCGGTCGTCGTGGTGGCGGGCACCACGTGCACCTCGCAGCCCCGCTCGGCCATCCGGTGCGGGGTCATCGTCTTGATGCCCAGGTCGACGGCGACCACGGTGAACCGCTTGTCGCCGATCGCCGGGACCACGTACGGCTCCGGAGTGGTGACGCGGCGGGCCAGGTCGGCGCCCTCCATCGAGGGGCTCTCCAGGACCCGCTCCAGCAGCGCCTCCGGGTCGGTCTCGACGGTGGACACCGCACCGCGCATGGCGCCCCTGTCGCGCAGGTGGCGGGTGAGGGCGCGGGTGCCGGGCATCGCGATGCCGACGACCCCGTACGCCTTCAGCTCGTCGTCCAGGGACCGGCGGGACCGCCAGCTGGAGGCGACCCGGGCCGGCTCGCGGACCACGTACCCGGCGACCTGGACGCGCCTGGACTCGGGGTCCTCGTCGTTGACGCCGGTGTTGCCGATGTGCGGAGCGGTCATCGCCACGATCTGCCCGGCGTACGAGGGGTCGGTGAGGGTCTCCTGGTAGCCGGTCATCCCGGTGTTGAACACCATCTCGCCGAAGGTCTCCCCCTCGGCGCCGAACCCGACGCCGTGGAAGACCCGGCCGTCCTCCAAGACGAGCATCGCTGGGGGGTGGCTCACTGAAGCTGTCCTTCCAGAACGGTGGGCCGGCCGCGCAGGAACGTCGCGACGACCCGGCCGGGCAGTTCGAGCCCGGCGAAGGGGCTGTTACGGCTCTTGGAGACGAACCCCGAGGGGTCCACCGCCGCGCGCGGCGCCGGGTCGTACAGCACCACGTTGGCGGGGGCGCCCGCCTCCAGGGGCCGTCCCTGCCCGTTCAGGCGGCCGATACGCGCGGGCCGGAACGACATCCGGTCGGCGACGCCCGGCCAGTCCAGCAGGCCGGTCTCGACCATGGCCTGCTGGACCACCGACAGCGCGGTCTCCAGGCCGATCATGCCCATCGCCGCGGCGGCCCACTCGGTCTCCTTGGCCTCGGCCGGGTGCGGGGCGTGGTCGGTGGCGACCGCGTCGATGGTGCCGTCGGCCAGCGCGTGCCGCAGCGCCGTCACGTCGTCGGCGGTGCGCAGCGGCGGGTTCACCTTGTAGATCGGGTCGTAGCCGCCGACCTCGGTGTCGTCCAGCAGCAGGTGGTGCGGGGTCACCTCGGCGGTGACCCGCCAGCCCTTGCTCTTGGCCCAGCGGATGATCTCCACCGAGCCGGCCGTGGACACGTGGCAGACGTGCAGCCGGGAGCCCACGTGCGCGGCCAGCAGGCAGTCGCGGGCGATGATCGCCTCCTCGGCCACCGCGGGCCAGCCGGGCAGCCCGAGCTTGGCCGACATCTCGCCCTCGTTCATCTGGGCGCCCTCGGTGAGCCGGGGCTCCTGCGCGTGCTGGGCGACCACGCCGTCGAACGCCTTGACGTACTCCAGCGCCCGCCGCATCATCACCGCGTCCGACACGCAGTGCCCGTCGTCGGAGAACACCCGCACCCGCGCCGCCGAGTCGGCCATCGCGCCCAGCTCGGCGAGCTGGCGGCCCGCGATGCCCTGGGTGACCGCGCCGACCGGGTGCACGTCGCAGTACCCCGCCTCGCGGCCGAGCCGCCACACCTGCTCCACGACCCCGGCGGTGTCGGCGACCGGGTAGGTGTTGGCCATCGCGTGCACGGCGGTGTAGCCGCCCCTGGCGGCGGCCCGGGTGCCGGACTCCACCGTCTCGGCGTCCTCGCGGCCGGGCTCGCGCAGGTGGGTGTGCAGGTCCACCAGGCCGGGCAGCGCGACCAGCCCGTCGGCGTCGACGGTCTCGGCGCCCGCCGCGTCCAGCCCGGTGCCGACCTCGGCGATCTCCCCGTCGCGCAACAGCAGGTCGGCGGGCTCCCCGCCGAGCAGCCGCGCACCCTTGATCACGAACGTACGGCTCACCGGGAGCCCTCCTTACCGGTCACGGGGACGGGGATCACGCGACCTCCTTGCCGATGGCGGGCTCGGACCCGCCGAGCAGGAGGTACAGGACGGCCATGCGGGCGCTGACGCCGTTGGCGACCTGCTCCACGATGGTGGACCGGGTGGAGTCGGCGACCTCGGCGGCGATCTCGACCCCGCGGTTCATCGGGCCGGGGTGCATGACGATGGCGTGGTCGGCCAGCCGGGCGAACCGCTCGGCGTCCAGGCCGTACCGGCGGCTGTACTCGCGGACCGTGGGGAAGTACGCGGCGTTCATCCGCTCCTGCTGCACCCGCAGCATCATCACCACGTCGCTCTTGGGCAGCACCGCGTCCAGGTCGTAGGACACCGCGCAGGGCCAGCTGTCGACCGCGACCGGCAGCAGCGTCGGCGGGGCGACCAGGGTGACGTCGGCGCCGAGGGTGTGCAGCAGCAGCACGTTGGATCGTGCCACGCGGCTGTGCAGCACGTCGCCCACGATGGTGATCTTGCGGCCCGCCAGGTCGCCGAGGCGCCGCCGCATGGTGAACGCGTCCAGCAGGGCCTGGGTGGGGTGCTCGTGGGTGCCGTCGCCGGCGTTGACGACGCTGCCCCGCACCCAGGTGGCCAGCCGGTGCGGCGCGCCGGAGGCCCCGTGCCGGATGACCACGCAGTCGGCGCCCATCGCCTCCAGCGTCAGGGCGGTGTCCTTGAGGCTCTCCCCCTTGGACACGCTGGAGCCCTTGGCGGAGAAGTTGATGACGTCCGCCGACAGCCGCTTGGCGGCGGCCTCGAAGGAGATGCGGGTCCGGGTGGAGTCCTCGAAGAACAGGTTGACCACCGTACGGCCGCGCAGGGTGGGCAGCTTCTTGATCGAGCGGTCGGCGACCTGGGCGAGCTCCTCGGCGGTGTCGAGGATCAGCAGCGCGTCGTCCCTGGTCAGATCCGCCGCGGAGATGAGATGACGCTTCACTTGCCTGACTTCCTGTCACTGTGGGGCGCCGCGGCGCCGGCCCGGTCCTCCCGGGGAGCGGCCGGGCCGAGCAGGACCACGTCCCGCTCGTCGTTCTCGGCCAGCAGCACGCGGACGGTCTCGCGCATCGAGGTGGGCAGGTTCTTGCCCACGTAGTCGGCGCGGATGGGCAGCTCGCGGTGGCCGCGGTCGACCAGGATCGCCAGCTGCACGGCGCGGGGGCGGCCCAGGTCGTTCAGCGCGTCCAGCGCGGCGCGGACCGTGCGGCCGGAGAAGAGGACGTCGTCGACCAGGACGACGATGCGGTCGTCGACGCCGCCCGCGGGCAGGTCGGTGCGGCCGAGCGCGCGGGCCGGGCGCATCCGCAGGTCGTCGCGGTACATCGTCACGTCGAGCGACCCCCACGGGACGGGGCGGCCCTCGACCTCCTCCAGCCGGGCGGCCAGGCGGCGGGCCAGCGTCACGCCGCGGGTCTGGATGCCGAGCAGCACGACGTCGGCACCGCCCTTGGTGCGCTCGAGGATCTCGTGGGCGATGCGGGTGAGCGCGCGCCGGATGTCGGGGGCCTCGAGGACCGCCTTGTGGCCTGTGTCACTCTCGGCCTCGCGCGGCGCGGCCGGATCTGTCGGCCGGGAGGCAGCATTCACCGCCGGAACCTCCTTTCCCGCCTCACGGGACGGGTCTTAAAGGACGTTGTGTCCCTGTCACGTTAGCAGCCCCCATCGACCGGAACGCACCGGCCCCGGCCGGCGTTCTGCCTGGTGAGAGCGGTCACATCCGGGGCAGGGAGGGGTATCGGGGAGTCCGTGGGGGCGCCCGGCGGGAAAGGGGGACCACGTGCGGCCGGCGCCCGGTCCGGTGCGTCCGGGAAGGGGCCGGAAGGCACCGGAAGGCCACCGGCCGATTCGACCGCTTTTTTCCAATCAGCTTGACCTTCGGCCGTCCCCGTTTTACCGTCACTGTCCGTAACCATCCCTGGAGACGGGTCCGGGGCGTTCGGTCCCAGGTCCGCCTCCCTCCGGGAGCGACCCGAACCGCCGCACCCCGGGGCCGACGACGACGAAAGTGAGCCTGGGGGGCCGCAACGATGCCGTCTGAATACGCAAAGGCTCTCGGCGCGCGCCTGCGCGCGATCCGCACACAGCAGGGCCTGTCGCTGCACGGTGTGGAGGAGAAGTCCCGCGGCCGGTGGAAGGCCGTGGTCGTGGGCTCGTACGAGCGCGGCGACCGCGCCGTCACCGTTCAGAAGCTGGCCGAGCTCGCCGACTTCTACGGCGTGCCGGTGTCCGAGCTGCTGCCCGGCGGAGCCGCGCCGAGCCCGCTCGGGCCCACGCCCAAGCTCGTGATCGACCTTGAGCGCCTGCAGCAGCTGCCGAAGGACAAGGCCGGGCCGCTGGCCCGGTACGCCGCGACGATCCAGAGCCAGCGCGGCGACTACAACGGCAAGGTGCTGTCGATCCGCCAGGAGGACCTGCGCTCCCTGGCGGTGATCTACGACAAGTCGCCGACCGAGTTGACCGAGGAGCTGATCGGCTGGGGCGTCCTCGACCCCGAGGCGCGCCGCGCCGTCGAGGCCTTCTGACCCTCTGGGCACCGCCGCCGCGGCCGTGGCCTTCCCGGGCCCGCGCCGCGGCGGTCGTCCGTTCAGCGTCGTCTCAGGGCCGCTCA
>DATADI010000700.1:0-2803 GCA_036258615.1 Thermomonospora sp.
GACAGCCTCCGGCCCGCCCTCATGAGCGGTCGCATCACCGCCCGGGGCATGGGCCATGGGGTGAAGGGGACCTTGAAGGCGTCGAAGTAGAAGATGAAGAACACCCGCGTCGTGGTGCGGTCGACGGGCAGCACGAAACACCAGTGCTTGATGCGCCCGCCGGTGTCGGACCACTGGTAGGGGTAGTCGAAGCACAGGTCGATCGAGGTGGTGTCGGTCGTCCTGCGGTCCACCAGGTACCGGGAGAAACGCCCGCCGCCGATCACCGTGTCGTAGCCGAGGAACACCCTGTCGCCGCGCGTCGCGCAGTGCGTGAGCCGGGCGTCCCAGAACGGGCGGTACCGGCGGTGGAGGTAGGCGTGGGTGAAGTCGCTGACGTTGTCGATGATCATCGAGTGGTGGGCGCGCCAGGTGAAGTCCGCGTCGATCCGCGGCCAGGGGCGCGGCCCCTCCAGTTCGGGGATGTCGGGGACACTCCGCTCCCCCGCCCGTGCCGGGTCGCCCGGGAACAGCCAGACGAGACCGTACCGGCTGGTCACCGGGTAGCCGCGGATCCTGATCTCCGGCCGGGGCCGGCCGAACAGGTCGTGCGCGTAGTGCACGACGTTGCCGTCTCCGTCGTAGGTCCAGCCGTGGTAGGCGCAGGTCAGGTGGCAGCCGTCGACCTCGCCGAGCGACAGTTTGAGCTGCCGGTGCGCGCAGCGGTTCTCCAGGGCCCGCAGCGCACCGTCCCGTCCCCGGTAGAGCACGATCGACCGGTTCCAGAACACGACCTCCGCCGTCCGGCCCGGCGGCACGGCCGCGTCGTACTCGACCGCGTACCAGTAGTCGGGGTCCAGTCCGGCGGCGCGGACCTTCTGGCGCTTGTTGCGGGCGGCGGTGAAGTCCGGCGGCGGTCCGGGCGGCGAGGTGAACGGGTCGGGCCTCATCGCTCTCCCGAGGCGGCGGGGTCGGCGGGCCCGCTCCGGCGCCGGTAGTGCACCAGGCAGGGGCGGCGCGGGCCGACGATGAAGGTCGAGTAGTCCGGAGGGTTGGGCCGCTGCCCGAGCATCAGGTCGAAGCGGCGGAGCAGCACCGACCAGATGATCTTGACCTGCTGGTAGGAGAACGCCAGACCCGGGCACCGGTGCCGGCCGCCGCCGAACCCGATCAGCGAGTACGGGGCCCGGCCCTCCTCGCGTCCGGGCCCGAACCGCGCCGGGTCGTACCGGTCGGGCTCGCGGAACAGCTCGGGCAGGCGGTGGGACACGCCGGGGGACAGCATGACCAGCGTGCCCGGGGCGATCCGCCGTCCCTCGACGACGGTCTCCCGGAGCGCCTTGCGCATCAGCAGGACCAGCGGTGGATGCAGCCGCTCGGCCTCCCGGACACAGCGGTCCAGCAGGTCCAGACGGCGCAGCTTCTCCAGCGTGACCACGGGATCGTCCGCGAAGGCGGCGTCGAGTTCGGCGAGGACGGCGGGCAGGTGGTGCCGATGTTCCAGCAGCAGCACCCCGGCCCAGGTGGCGAGCACCGCGCTGGTGTGCTGGCCGGCGAAGATCAGGGCGAGGAGCACCCCGGCGATCGTCCGGTCGGGCAGCGGGCGCCCGTCGGAGTAGCGCGCGGCGAGCAGCACCGACAGCAGGTCGGCGTGCGTGTCGCCGTCGTCGCCCAGCGCGCGGCGTTCCCGCACGATCTCGACGATGATCCGGGTGATGCGTTCGCGGGCCCGGTCGCGCCGGCGGAACTGCGGCAGCGGCAGCGACGGGTTGACCAGGCCCGCCAGCCGGATCCCGGCCTCCAGGTCGTGGTAGAGGCCGGGCAGCTCGCCGGTGAGCCGCCGCTCGAACTCCGTGCCGACCAGGCAGCGGCTGGCGATGGTGACCGTCAGCTCGTTCATCGCCTCGGCCAGGTCGGCGGTCCCGGTGTCCGGCCAGGCCCCGAAGTACCGTTCGGCCTCCTCCGCCATCACGGCGGCGTAGGTGTGCAGCCGCGCCGAGGTCAGCGCGGGCCGCACGAAGCCGACCTGCTCGTCCATCACGGCGGTCTCGGCGTCGTAGGCGACGCCCCGGCCGAACACCGGCACCAGGAACTGGTAGGCCTCGCGGATGCTGAGCACGGACTCCTCGGCCCGGAAGACCGTCGCGTGCGCCGCGAGACCGGACACGAACACCACGTTCTGGCCGAGCAGCCGGAACGAGAACACGTCACCGGCCCGGTCCCGCCCCCGGCGCAGGAAGGTCACCGGGTCGGCGGCGAAGCGCGCCGCGTGCCCGAGCCAGGGCAGTCCGCCGGGCAGCCGCGGCGGCGTCGGCGGTCGGTCGTCGTCCATGCGTCACCTCAACAGTCCACGGCGGCCGAAACAGGCGTGGGCCGCCGCCACCGCCTCGGCGATGGTGGTCGGCCGGTAGCCCAGTTCGCGGCGCGCCTTGCCGATGTCGGCCCGGCGCCCCATCCGCAGGAAGCGGACGGCCGCCGGGGTGAAGCGCTGCTCGGTCCGAAGGCGCAGCAGGCGGACGCACGCGTCGGTCGTCACGGCCGCGCCCTCCAGCACCGGCCCCGGGATCCGCAGCGGGCGCCGGGCCCGCCCGGTCACCTCGGCGAACAGCCCGAGCAGCCGGTCGACGGTCAGGTACTCGGTCGACAGCAGGTAGCGCTGACCCGGCCGGCCGCGTTCCATCGCCAGCAGGTGCCCCTCGACCAGGTCCCCGACGTTGACGAACTCGAAGCCGCCGGGCGCGTAGGCGCGCAGCCGCCCGTGGGCGTAGTCGAGCAGCGTCCGGCCCAGCCGGGACGGCACGTAGTCGTGCGGGCCGATGATCGC
>DATADI010000701.1:0-6653 GCA_036258615.1 Thermomonospora sp.
GGCGCGGGGCCGCGGGTGATCTCCAGGTAGGTGCCCTCGCGCAGCATGACGGCCGACACCAGCCGGACCCGGGTCACCCGCGCCACCTCCCGGAACCAGCGCGGGTTGGACGCCCAGTACAGGTTCCCCTCGGCGTCCACCGCGACGACCAGCGGGCTCAGCGCCGCACGGGCCAGCCGCACCCGGTCCGGACGGGCCCGGTCCACCCAGGCCAGCGCGGCACGGCCGACCAGCGCCGCCAGCACCTCGGTGACCTCGGCCGGGGTGTGCCGCCCGGCCAGCGCCCGCAGGATCTGCTCACTGTCGGTGCCGCCGGTCCCCCGCCCCGGCCCGAACCGTGCGCGCAGCAGGCCCGCGTCCACGTCCCCGTTGTGCGTCCCGACGAGCCCCGCGCCGGGGCCGGGCACCGCCAGCGGGCTCGCGTCGGCCAGCTCGTACGGGGAGCCCTGGGTGGCCCACCGGGTGTGCCCGAGGGCGAGGGGCGCGTGGTCCAGCAACGGCAGCAGGTCCGCGTTCCAGACTCCGGAGAAGCGTCCCCGTCCCTTGACGATCCGGCACCCGTCCACGCTCAGGTCGGGCGCGTCCGTGGGGACGGGCGTGCCGCTCTCGACCGGACGGCCGGTGAACAGCGCCACCCCGGCGGAGTCGTCGCCCCGCTCCTCGGCCAGCGCCCCGAGGGCCACGAAGGCGTCCGACGCCCACTCACGGTGCTCCGCCGTGGGGGAACGCAGCATCCCGAACAGTCCGCACATGCAGGTTTCGACGCCCGTACCGGGGGCCGGGTTCGCGGCCACCCCGGGACCGGGCCGGCCGGGCGCCGCATAAGCTTGCAGGCGTGAACCGCCCGCCCCGATGGCTCCTCCCCACCCTCCTGACCCTGCTGGTCCTCGCCGTGGTCATCGGCGCCCTGCTCGGCTGAGCCCGTCGTCCCGTGGGGCGACGAGCGGCTCGTCCCGGCGAAGGATGCCGGGGCCGTGGGACGTCGGACATGATCGGAAGGTGACGGGGATGAGGGTGCGCAGCCGGGTCCCGGCGGTGGTGCTGGCGCTGGTGCCCGCGCTGGTGTGGGCCGCGCCGGGGGCACGGGCCGACGACGCCACCCGCGCGTTCGTCGTCGCCGACCCGAGGATCACCGAGTCCAGCGGGCTCGCGGTCAGCAGGCTCCATCCCGGGGTGGTCTACACCCACAACGACTCCGGTGACTCCCCGCAGGTGTTCGCGCTGGGGCCGGACGGCCGTACCCGCGCCACCTTCACCCTCGCCGGGGCCACCGCCCGCGACTGGGAGGGCATGGCGGTCGGCGCGGACGAACGGGGGCGGCCCGCGCTGTTCGTCGCCGACATCGGCGACAACCTCGGCGGCGCCTGGCCGTACGTGACCGTCTACCGGTTCCCCGAGCCGTCCCGGCTGCGCGACCAGACCGTGCGGCCCACCGCGTTCCGGCTCAGGTACGAGGACGGGCCGCGCAACGCCGAGACCGTCATGGTCAACCCGCGCACCAACCGGCTCTACGTGGCCAGCAAGCTGTTCTCCGGCGCGCTGTACGAGGCCCCGGCGCGGCTGCGGACCGGCGGGTCCAACGTGCTGCGCAAGGTCGGTGACGCGCCGCCGCTGGCCACCGACGGGGCGTTCGCCCCCGACGGGCGGTCCCTGGTGATCCGGACCTACTTCTCCGCGCACGTCTACACCTTCCGCGACGACGCGAAGGAGAAGACCGACAGCCTGCGGTCGTTCAAGCTGCCGGGCCAGGAGCAGGGCGAGTCGATCACCTACACGGCCGACGGCCGGGCGGTGCTGGCCGGGTCGGAGGGCGCGCGGCAGCCCGTGTGGCGCGTTCCGCTCCCCGGAACGGAACGGCGCGGCCGGACCGCCGATCCCGCCGCCTCCGGCCGCCGCGACGACGGCGGCGACCCGCCCCGCGAACGCAACGTCGGCCTGGTCATCGTGGCGGGCATCGCGCTCGCCGTGGGGTACGGCATCCTGCGCCGCCGGTCCTGAGTGAGGAAACCGACGCCGAAAGTGAGGCGCGGAAACGCCGCCCGCCGTGTCAGGATCGGTGACTGTGCAACCTGAGCTCGTCGGCCAGTCCTGGACGGGATCCGGAGGACGGCTGCGGCCGGTGGGGGGCGGGCCGTTCCTGCTGGCGGCCCTGGCGGCGGCGGTGCTGCCGGTCCGGCCCGCCTGGCTGTGGGCCACCCTGATCGCCCTGTGCGCCGTCGCCCCCTGGCTGCTCGGCGCGCTGCGCCCGCGCCGCCCCAGACCGTACTGGCGGCTGTCGGCGGCGGGCCTGGAGCTGCTGCGCCCCGACGGCGAGGTCGTCACCCGGTACGAACGCGACCGCGTCGAGGAGCTGGCGCTGACCGCCGCCGACGGACGCCTCACCGTGTTCCACCGGTTCGGCCGCACCCCCGTCGGCGAGCTGGCCCGGATGGGCTTCGAGCCGCTGGCGTTCTACGTGACCGCGCGGCGGCTGGGCCTGCCGATGCGGGTGCTCGACGGGGACGCCGAACGGCCGCCGGAGGGCTCGCTGGTCCCCGACGTCCCCCCGGCTCCCGACCATCCGGCCGAGCAGCGGCTGCTGGCGCAGGAGGCCGACCTGCTGGCCGCCGTCCACGAGCCCCGGGTGATCCCCGAGGAGCGCCGCGAGCCCGCCCGGCTGGGCGGCCCCGCGCAGGCGCCGGGCCGGGTGCGGGTGACCGTGTTCGGGGTCGTGGTCGCCGCGCTGGCCGTCCTGATGGTGGCCCGGATCGCGGCGGCCGACCCGGCGGGGCCGTCCCCGGTGGCGCGGCTGGCGGCGGGGGGCTGGACGCTGCTGGCCCTGCTGGCGGTGTACGCGACGCACCGGCGGCTGCTGGCCGACCCGCCGGTCCGCTGGACGATCACGTCGGGGCGGATCGTGGTGCACGGCCGCGGCACCGGCCGGGGCCTGCGGGTGCACGCCGCCGACATCGCCGCGCTGGCGGTCGGACCCGGCGTCCGGGTGGACCCGCTGACCGGCGAGCCCGAGCCGTGCCCGCTGGCGGTGCTGGCCTTCGACCACCGGATGGGCCTGCTGGCCCGGCTGCCCGCCCACGGGCTGGAGGAGTTCCAGCTCGTCCACGCGCTGCACGAGCGCGGCTACCGGGTGATCACCCCGGGGTCCCGCACGCCCCGCCCGTCCGCGTACGGGCTGGACGGGCTGCCGGAGGTGTTCGCCCAGGTCCCCGGGGGCCGGCTGGTGGTCACCGACGACGGCCTCGGCTGGGCGGACGCCGCCGGTGACGTGGTGCTGCGCATGCCCCAGGACCGGATCGGCGGCGTCGAGCTGCTCACCATCGCCGGGCACGCCTGGCTGCGGCTGTACGACTCCGACGGCGACGAGTTCTTCGCCGCCCCGCTGTCGGCGCTGCGGATCGCCCGCACCGACCTGCGGGAGGCCGCCCGCAAGGCCGGGCTGCCGGTCACCGACGCCGAGTACGACGCCTACCTGTCGGCCGCCTTCCACGGCGCCGTCGAGGCCATCAGCGCGCCCGCCCAGGAGCCCGCCGCCGAGGAGCCCGAGCACGCCGACGGCCCCGGGGTCCTGCTGGACGCCACCCGCCGGTCCCGGCTCGGCACGTACGCGCTCAGCGTGGTCCTGTGCGAGATCGTCGCCGGGGTCGCCGCGCTGTGGCTGGGCGACGCGCTCGGCGGCCCGGCGATGACGCTGGCGTGGGCGGCCCCGGCGGGCCTGCTGATCGGCCTGTTCGGCTACTGGGTGTACGACCGCAACCGGGAGCAGCTCCGCGTCTCCCCCACCGGCATCGCCGTGGTCAGCCGCCGGGGCCGCGTCGCCTGGAACCTCGCCCGCGCCACCGTCGGCGGCGTCGGCATCGACGACTCCGTCGAACGGGTGCCCCGCCTCGTCGTGTGGAGCCCGGCGGGCCGCGTCCTGCGCCAGGTGTCCTTCCCGCCCGACCTGGACGAGCTGCGCCGCGCCTGCGAGCGCTACGGCCTGCCCTGGGGGCCGCCCGACGCCGACCGGCCCGCCCCACCGCCGCCGGAGCTGTGACCGGTCACATCGCCCAGCGGCGGAAACCGCCCTCGCTGTTGATGGTCTGACCGGTGATCCACGCGCTGTCGTCGGACGCCAGCCAGCGGACGAGCCGCGCCACGTCGTCCGGGGTCCCCCACCGCCCGGCGGGCAGCGACCGGGCCACCCGGCGGGTCAGCTCCGGGTCGGCCCACCCGGTGTCGACGGGCCCGGGGTTGACGGTGTTGACCGTGATGCCCCGGTCGGCCAGGGCGTCGGCGAGGGACAGCGTGATCTGCTGGATCGCGCCCTTGCTCAGCGCGTACGGGATCTCCGCGCTCATCGGGGCCAGGTGCTGGCCGGAGGTGAACAGGATGATCCGCCCGCCGGGACGGTCGTCGTCGTGGACCCTCGCGTACGCCTGAGCCAGCAGCACGCTCGCACGGGCGTTCACGGCCCAGGTCAGGTCCAGCTCCTCGGCGGTCACCTCCTGGAGGGTCTGCAGGGAGCTACGGGCGTGGTTGGCCACCAGGACGTCCAGGGCCCCGAACGTGTCCACAGCATGTGCCACGACGCGCTCAGGGGCCCCAGGATCAGCGAAGTCGGCGGCGACGTGCGCGAGGCCGGGCGCGGTGCCGCCGAGTTCGGCGAGCACCCCGTCGACGCCCGCCGGGTCCGCCCCCCAGGGCTGCTCCTCGTCGTGCGGCGTCCAGGACTGCACCAGCACCCGGGCCCCGGCGGCGAGAAGATCCCGGGCGATGGCGAAGCCGATCCCCGCCCGACGACTGACCCCGGTCACCAGGGCCACCCGGCCCTGCAACGGCTGTTCGATCTTCACCCGAGGAACGGTAACTCAGCCGAGGGGCCAGGCGTTGAGGCTCTCGTAGTGCAGGGTGGGTGAGTTCTTGCCGGGGAGGTGGCTGCGCATCAGGTGGACGGCGTCGGCGGTCCACGCCGTCCCGGCGTAGGCGGACAGCTCCTCGACCAGGGGGCGCATGTCGGTGGGGCGACGGCTGCGGGCCAGTGTCAGGTGGGGACGGAAGCCCTTGTGCTCACCGAGTGGCGCGCCCGCGCGGCGGCCCGCCGCGTTGACGGAGGCGGCCATCCGCACCAGGACGCCCCGGTCGCCGTACACGCCCGTCCACAGGACCCGGGCGTGCGCGCCGCCGCTGGGGAACGCGCCCGCGCCCGCGAACGACAGCTCGATCTTCGGATAGCGGCCGGCGGCACGTTCCAACCGGGGCAGCAGCCGCGCCACCCCGCGGTCGTCCAGGTCACCGAGGAAGGCCAGCGTGACGTGCATCAGGTCGCGGCTGATCCACCTGAGGTCAGGCCAGGCGGCCCGGTACGGCACCAGCAGCTCGTCCAGCTCGTCCAGGACGGCCGGCGGCGGCAGGAGCGCCACGAACAGCCTCATAGGCGGATCCGAAAGGCCACAGGGCAAAGCATCCCAGCCGAAACGCGGCCTGTCATGTGTCCCGCCGGTCCGTTATCCGTAGGACGCGATCGCGCGCGCGTGCGCGCCCAGCACGTGGGCGAACAGGCTGGGGGCCCGGGTGCCGTCCCCGGCGTCCGGCAGCACCTCGGGGGTCAGCGTCCAGTCGGTGCCCACCCAGGAGTCGGCGATGCTGCCCGGGGCCGACGGCAGGTTGTTGCACGCCTGCCGGACGCGCAGCGCCCGTACCGACTCGTTCGCCGGGGTGTCGGTCTCCACCAGGATCACCGGCAGGCCCACCATGGGGCCGTCCTCCACGAGCCGCAGCAGGTGGTGGGCGTCCTCGCCGTCGAGCGCCGCGCCCGCGTCCATCACCACGACGAGCCGCACGGGCGGCCCGGGGGCGAGCCCGGCGGGCATCTCGTTCTCGTCGCCGCCGACGCCGCGCAGGTCGACCAGGTCCAGCAGCCGCCGCAGCCGTTCCCCGGCGGCCGGGCCGGTGGCGACGCCGCCGCCCAGCAGGCCGTGCACCGCGGCGGGTTCGAAACCGTGCAGCCAGCCCGCGCCCGACAGCCCGGACGCGTCGATGACCTCCAGCCCCGCCAGCCCCGGCGGGACCGCGGCCAGGAACCGGGTGATCAGCGACCAGGCGTACGCCGCCGAGTCGCCGGGCAGCGCACCACGGGAGATCCACACCCCGCGCCGCCACGGCACCCGCAGCACCAGCGGGATCCGCAGGCCGGGCAGCTCCTCGACGGAGAGCCCGCCGAGCAGCACCCCGTCGGCGACGTCCTCCCGCGGCTGCCAGGTGAGCCAGGCGGGCCCGTCGAACGGCGCCACCTCGGCGGTGACCTGCGCCTCCACCGCGGACAGCTCCCCGATGAGCTGGGTCGCGTCACCGTTCAGCCGCTCGGTGGCCGCCGCCATCAGCTCCTGGTGCCGCCCGCGCGGCGCCCGCCCCGCCACCTCGTCGTTGCGGATGTTCAGGGCGTGCTCGGTGGACGCCCGGAACGCCGCGAGCGACCGGCTGGCGTCCTCCCACACCAGCCAGCACCGCTCCACGTACCCCACCTCGGAGCCGCCTCCGGGCCCCGGCTGCCCCGGAACGGTGGACGCCCCGGCCCCACCGGGACCCGGCGGCCCCGGAACACCCGCACCAGGCACCCGCTGGCCCGGGACGCCGGGGGCACCGCCGGGCACGGGATGGCCGGGAACGCCCGCGGAACC
>DATADI010000702.1:0-5129 GCA_036258615.1 Thermomonospora sp.
CGGCGACCTGCGGGCCTGGCTAGCCCGGGTCGCCGCCGGGGAGGCGCTGGTCGTCCAGGCGGGCGACTGCGCCGAGGACCCCCGCGAGTGCACCCCGGCGTGGGTGGCCCGCAAGGCCGCCGTGCTCGACCTGCTCGCGGGCACCCTGAAGATGGCCGCCCACCGGCCGGTGCTGCGCGTCGGCCGGATCGCCGGGCAGTTCGCCAAGCCCCGGTCGCGGCCCCTGGAGCGCGTCGGCGGGACCGACCTGCCGGTGTTCCGGGGGCACATGGTCAACGAGCCGGAGCCCACCCCCGAGGGGCGGCGGCCCGACCCGCTGCGCATCCTGACGGGCTACATGGCGGCGGGCGACATCATGGAGCACCTCGGCTGGCTGCGCCGCGACGGCCTGGGCGCCCGCCCGTTCGCCGGGATCGAGGCGCCGGTGTGGACCAGCCACGAGGCCCTGCTCCTAGACTACGAGATCCCGATGCTGCGCCGTGACGACCGGGGCCGGGTGTGGCTCGGGTCCACGCACTGGCCGTGGATCGGCGAGCGCACCCGGCAGGTCGACGGGGCGCACGTCGCCCTGCTCGCCGAGGTCGCCAACCCGGTGGGCTGCAAGGTCGGCCCGTCGATGGAGCCCGGCGAGCTGCTGGCCCTGTGCGAGCGCCTGGACCCGGGCCGCGAGCCGGGCCGGCTGACGCTGATCTCGCGGATGGGCGCGGACGCGGTGGCCGACCGGCTGCCGCCGCTGGTCGAGGCGGTCCGCTCGGCGGGGCACCCGGTCATCTGGATGTGCGACCCGATGCACGGCAACACCGTCACCGCGGCCGGCGGCCTCAAGACCCGTCTCCTGCCGCGGATCGTCCAGGAGGTCCGGCTGTTCCGGCGGGCGGTCGAGGCGGCGGGCGGGGTGGCCGGGGGCCTGCACCTGGAGACCACCCCCGACGACGTCGCCGAGTGCGTCGCCGACGAGGCCGCCGGGCCGGACGCCGCCCGTTACACGACCCACTGCGACCCCCGGCTGAACCCCCGCCAGGCCGTCTCCGTGGTCGCCTCCTGGAACCTGTGAGCCGCGCTCCCGAAAGGAACCCTCGTGCCCGGCATACCGCCGATCGAGCCCTACCCGATGCCCGGCCCGCCCGCCAACAGCGCCCGGTGGTCCCTGGACCCCGACCGGGCGGTGCTGCTGATCCACGACATGCAGCGGTACTTCCTGCGGCCGTTCCCGTCCCCGGTACGGGACGCGCTGGTGGGCAACACGGTCGCGATCCGGCACCGCTGCGTGGAGCTGGGCGTGCCCGTGGCGTACACCGCGCAGCCCGGCCGCATGACCGAGGAGCAGCGCGGGCTGCTCAAGGACTTCTGGGGTCCGGGCATGCGCACCGACCCCGAGGACCGGGAGGTCGTGGACGAACTCAAGCCCGGTCCCGACGACTGGGTCCTCACCAAGTGGCGCTACAGCGCGTTCTTCCGGTCGCCGCTGCTGGAGCGCATGCGGGACGCCGGACGCGACCAGCTCATCCTGTGCGGCGTGTACGCCCACGTCGGGGTGCTGATGTCGGCGGTGGACGCGTTCACCCACGACATCCAGCCGTTCATGGTGGCCGATGCCCTCGGGGACTTCTCCGCCGACTACCACCGGCTCGCGCTGGAGTACGCGGCCGAGCGGTGCGCCATGGTGGTGCCCGCGGCGGAGGTCTTCGCCCTCCGGGAGGTGCCCGCATGACGGGAAGGGACCTGCTGGACCGGCTGCTGGAGCCGTCGCCGCCGCCGTTCGCGCTGCTGCACCGGCCCCACAGCGGCACGCCGGGCACCCTGGACGTGCTGACCGGGACGGTGGCGTCGGCGGACTCGCTCGCCGCCATCGCGCTGCCCGAGCCGGACGGGCCCGCAGGGGAGGCCCGGCACGAGGTGCTGGCGCTGGTGCCGTACCGGATGGTCGGGGAACGCGGGTTCGACGCGCCGGACGACGGGGAGCCGCTGCTGACGCTCACCGTCACCGGGCAGGGCACCGTTCCGGTGGCCGAGGCGCTGGACCGCATCCCCGACGTCCCGGTGCGGCGCGACGAGGGCCGTTTCCTGCCGGACGACGACGCCTACGCCGACGTCGTCCGCCGTGTCGTCATCGACGAGATCGGCACCGGCAAGGGCGCGAACTTCGTCGTGAAGCGGTCCTTCGTCACCCGCCTGGAGGGCTTCACGCCCGGTGCGGCGCTGGCGTTCTTCCGCCGCCTGCTGGCGGGGGAGCAGGGCGCGTACTGGACGTTCGTCATCCACACCGGGGACCGCACGTTCGTCGGCGCCACACCGGAACGGCACATCACCCTCGACGGCGACAAGGCCGTGATGAACCCGATCAGCGGCACCTACCGCTATCCCGCCACGGGCCCGACGCTGAGCGGGGTGATGGACTTCCTCGCCGACGGCAAGGAGACCGACGAGCTGTACATGGTCGTCGACGAGGAACTGAAGATGATGGCCCGGATCTGCCCCTCGGGCGGCCGGGTCGTCGGGCCGTACCTCAAGGAGATGGCGCGGCTCGCCCACACCGAGTACCTCATCGAGGGGCGCACCCGCATGGACGTCCGCGACATCCTGCGGGAGACCATGTTCGCCCCCACCGTCACCGGCAGCCCGCTGGAGAGCGCCTGCCGGGTCATCGCCCGGTACGAGCCGGAGGGCCGCGGCTACTACAGCGGGGTCGCGGCGCTGATCGGGCGGGACGCGCACGGAGACCGGGCGCTGGACTCGGCCATCCTCATCCGCACCGCCGACATCGACGCGCAGGGCGAGATGCGGATCGGGGTGGGGGCCACCCTGGTCCGCCACTCCGACCCCGCCTCCGAGGTCGCCGAGACCCGCGCCAAGGCGTCCGGCCTGCTGACGGCGCTGGACCAGGGCGGGCCCGTCCGGCTGGGCGCGCACCCGGAGGTCCGGGCGGCGCTGTCGCGGCGCAACGAGGGCATCGCGGACTTCTGGCTGCGCGAGCACGACGCGCGCCGCGCGCCGGAGCCCGCGCTGGGCGGGCTGCGGGTGCTGGTGGTGGACGCCGAGGACACCTTCACCGCGATGATCGCCCACCAGCTCGCCGCGCTGGACCTGGCGGTGACCGTACGGCGGTACGACCGGCCGTACGCCTTCGAGGGGCACGACCTGGTCGTCATGGGCCCGGGACCGGGCGACCCCCGGGACGCCGGCGATCCGAAGATCGCCCGGCTGCGCGCCTCGCTCGGCGCGCTGCTGGCCGAACGGCGCCCGTTCCTGGCGGTCTGCCTCAGCCACCAGGTCCTCAGCCTGCTGCTCGGCCTGGACGTGGTCCGCCGGGAGGTGCCCAACCAGGGCGTCCAGCGGCGGATCGACCTGTTCGGCGTCCCGGAGCGCGTCGCCTTCTACAACACCTTCGAGGCGCGCAGCGACGAGGACAAGAAGGAGGTCGAGGGCGTCGGCGTGGTGGAGGTCAGCCGGGACGCGGTGACCGGCGAGGTCCACGCGCTGCGCGGGCGGCGGTTCGCGTCCATGCAGTTCCACGCCGAGTCGGTGCTCACCGTGGACGGTCCGCGCATCATCGGTGACGCCCTCCGGGGGGTGCTGGAACCGTGAGCCACGCGTACACGGTGGTGGACTCCTTCGCCACCACACCCCTCAAGGGCAACCCGGTGGCGGTGTTCTTCGACGCCGGTGACCTGCCCGCCGAACGGATGCAGCGGATCGCCCGGGAGATGAACCTGTCGGAGGTCACCTTCCTGCTGCCTCCCGAACGGGACGCCGACGTCCGCGTCCGCATCTTCACGCCGGTCAACGAGCTTCCGTTCGCCGGGCACCCGCTGCTGGGGACGGCGGTCGCGCTGGGCGTGGAGAACAAGGCCGACCGGCTCCGCATGGAGACCGCCATGGGCGTCATCCCGTTCGAGCTGAAGTACGAGGATCAGGCGGTGTTCGTCCGGATGCGGCAGCCCACCCCCACCTGGGAGCCGTACGAGCACGCCGACGCGCTGCTGGACGCCCTGGGGATCGCGTCGTCCGTGCTGCCGGTGGAGGCGTACCGGAACGGCCCTCGGCACGTGTTCGTGGGGCTGCCCGACGTGCCCGCGCTGTCGGCGCTGCGCCCCGACCACCGGGCGCTCGGCGCGTTCCCCGACATGGCGGTCAACTGTTTCGCGGGTGCGGGGACCGAGTGGCGGAGCCGGATGTTCTCCCCTGCCTACGGCGTCGTGGAGGACGCGGCGACGGGCTCGGCCGCCGGGCCCCTCGCCGTCCACCTGGCGCGGCACGGGCTCGCCGGCTACCGGCAGGACATCGAGATCCTGCAGGGCGTGGAGATCGGGCGCCCTTCCCTCATGCTCGCCTGGGCCGACGGGTCGGGGGACGTGGTCGCCTCCGTCGAGGTCGGCGGGCACGGCGTCGTCGTGGCGCGCGGCACCCTCTACGTGTAGCCCCCTGGGAGGAAACGGTGAAAACAGCGAGCAGCTTCGAGAGCCTCACCGGCACGGTCGACCTGCCGTTCCCCGAGTACGACGACCCGCCCCCCGCGCCCGCCGGGCTGCTGCACGACTGGCTGGCCGCCGCGGTCGAGCAGGGCGTACGGGAGCCGAAGGCCCTGGCGCTGGCCACCGCCGACCGCCGGGGCCGCCCGTCCACCCGGATCGTCGCCATCAACCGGGTGACCGAGGAGGGCGGCCTGGTGTTCGCCACCCACGAGGGCAGCCGCAAGGCCCGGGAGCTGGCCGAGACCGGATGGGCGTCCGGGCTGCTGTACTGGCGGGAGAGCGCCCGGCAGATCAGCGTGAGCGGCCCCGTCCGGCGCCTCGGCGACGCCGAGTGCGACGCGCTGTGGTTCTCCCGGGCCAGGCCGATGCACTCGATGTCGGCGGCGGCCCGGCAGAGCGAGCCCTTGGAGGACGTGGACGCCCTGCGCGCCGAGGCCCTCCGGCTCGACGCCGTGGACGGCCCGCTGCCGCGTCCGGAGCGGTACATCGGCTTCGTGGTGGAGCTGGACGGCGTGGAGTTCTGGTCGGCGGCCTCCGACCGCCTGCACCGCCGCCTGCGCTACGACCGGGACGGCGACGGCTGGCGCATCACGCGCCTGCAACCCTGACCATCCGCCCACACCCACGGGCCCGGCCACCCGCCCCGCGGTGGCCGGG
>DATADI010000703.1:0-14214 GCA_036258615.1 Thermomonospora sp.
CCGTCCCTCCCGAGCGCACCCGGGCGCCCGGGAGGGACTCCTGCGGCTCGGCGGCACCGACGATGGGAGGACGGCGTGGACCAGCGGCTCCTGCTGATGCACCAGGCCATGCTCGCCGACCGGCCCCGCCTGGCCGCCTACGACCGGGCGCTGGAGGGCACGGTCCGCGGCGGGGCCGTGGCGGACGTCGGGGCCGGGACGCTCGCGCTGTCCCTGCTCGCCCTGCGGCACGGGGCGCGGCACGTCTACGCGATCGAGGCCGACCCGGAGACGGCGGCCGTCGCCGCGCGGATCGCCGAGGCCAACGACCTCAAGGGCCGCCTGACGGTGGTGCGGGGCGACGCCCGCACCGTCCGGCTGCCGGAGAAGGTCGACGTGGTGGTCTCGGAGATGATGGGCAACCTCGGCCCCGAAGAGCAGATGATGGAGGTGCTGGGCGCGTTCGCCCGCGGCAACCTGGCCCCCGGCGGCCGGGTCGTCCCGCACCGCCTGGTCACGTCGCTGGCCGCCATCGAGTTCGACGGCGAGGGCTGGGGGCTGTGGGGGGAGGACTTCTTCGGCTATCGGCTCGACGCGGTCCAGGACAGCGTGGCGCCCGCCGCGCAGCTGCACTTCTTCCAGCGTCCGCCGACCCTGCTGAGCAGGCCCGCCACGGTGGCCGACCACCGGCCCGGCGGCCGTCCGGCCCCGCCGGCGAGCCGGTCGCTCACCATCACCCGGCCGGGCCGGCTGCACGCCGTGGTCGGGTACTTCACCGCCACGCTCGCCCAGGGGGTCACCCTGTCCAACCTGCCCTCCTACACCGGCTGCAACTGGGCGGTGTGGGTGTGGCCGCTGCGGCACACCCCGGTGCGGGCGGGCGACACGCTCCGGGTCCGGATGCTCCCGCCGCCCGACGTCCGGGACGTCACCGCGTGGCGGCTGGAATGCGGCCTCAGGAAGAGGAGATGACGATGCCCTTCGCTGCCGGCTCCGTGCGGGACATTCCCGTGCGGGCCTTCAAACTGTGCGGGCTGACCTGGACGGGGCAGGACCTGTGGTTCTCCGAGGCCGTCTCGAACCAGATCGTCGCGCTGGACCCGGCGACCGGCGAGGTCCGCCACCGGATCTCCTGCCCCGGCGTCCGGACCGACCTGACCACCATGGAGGGCCGGCTGGTCCAGGTGGCGGGGGAGGCCCGGGACCTGCGCGTGCTGCACCCGGAGACCGGCGACGTCCTGGCCGAGCGCCCCAACCCGCGGCCCGGCCACGTGCTGTGCGGGATGGAGGCCACCCGGCACGGGCTGTGGCTCGGGTACGAGGACCTGCGCGTGATCGACCTGCGCGACCCGGACGACCTGAGTCTGGTCGCCAGCTTCCCGGTCCGCAACGGCGTCGCGGGGATCACCGCCTCCGACGGTTTCGTCGCCTACGCCGACTACCGGGGCGCCACGATCAACCTGCTCGACCTGGACCGCGGGACCGAGGTCGCCTCGGTGTCGGTCGCCGGGAACCCCACCGGGATCACCTGGGACGGCACCCGGATCTGGTACTGCGACTACACGACCCTCCAGCTGCGGGCCATCGAGATCCTCGGGATCGCCGGTGACTGACCGGCCCGTCCCGCTCCGGCCGCCGTCCCTGGCCGCACGTGCGGTGCGGGTCGCCGCCACCATCGTCGCGATCACCGTTCCGGCCCTGGCGGTCGCGCTCGTCCGGCGCGTGACGCACGGCCGGGGCGCGGGCCGCCGGTACCTGTACCGGCGACTCACCCGGCTGCTGACGGTCCTCGGGCCGACGTTCGTCAAGGCCGGGCAGGTCCTCGGAACCCGCCGCGACGTGCTGCCCGCCGCGCTGTGCGACGAGCTGTCGCTGCTGCAGGACTCGGTGGAGCCGCTGCCCCCCGCCCGGACCCGCCGCGCCCTCGCCGAGGCGTACGGCCCGGCGGGGCACCCGTTCGCCGAGATCGACGAGCGGGCGGTGGCCAGCGGCAGCGTCGCGTGCGTGCACGCGGCGGCGCTGCCGTCGGGCCGCCGGGTGGCGGTCAAGCTGCGCCGCCCGGACATCGAGCGGCCCATGCGGCAGGACCTGGCCCTCATGCGCGCGGGCGCGCGGGTCGCCGCCCGGGTCCCGCCGTTCCGGGGGATGCCGGTGACGGAGGTCGTGGACAGCATGTGCGCGGCCGTCCTGGGACAGCTGGACTTCGCGCGCGAGGCCGACAGCCTCGTCCGGCTCCGCGACACCCTCGCGACCGTGCCGCGCGTGTGGGTGCCCCGGGTGCACGCCGAGGAGTCGCGGCCCCGCTGCATCGTCATGGACTTCATCCCCGACCTGGACGTCGGCACGGCGGCGCAGTGCCCGCCCGCCATGCGGCGGCGGTTCGCCGAGTCGGCGCTGACGGCCGTCTACCACATGCTGTTCGTCACCGGGTTCGTGCACTGCGACCTGCACCCGGGCAACCTGTACTTCACGCGCGGCGGCCAGGTCGTCGTGCTGGACGCGGGCTTCAGCGTGCAGCTGTCGGACCGGCTGCGCCGCCTGTTCGCCGAGTTCTTCCTGAACATGGCCACCGGGCGGGGCCGCCGCTGCGCCGAGATCGTCATCGAGAGCGCGGCGGGCCACCGGCCGGACGCGGACCTGGAGGGCTTCACGGTGCGGATGGCGGCGCTGGTGGAGCGCAGTCACGGGCTGCCCGCCGTGGAGTTCAGCCTGATCGCCTTCGCCGCCGAGATGTTCGACCTGCAGCGCCGCTTCGGGATCCACGCCGCCGCCGAGCTGGTGTTCCCGCTGCTGTCGCTGCTGGTGATCGAGGGGACGATCCGCGACCTCGACCCCGCGATCGACTTCCAGGAGACGGCCAAGCCCGTCCTCAACCGGGGTCTGTTCGGCCGCCGCGCCGCCGCCCTGGAAACCGCGCCGGGAGGAGACGGCAGATGACATCCGAGCCGCTGGGCGAGCACGCGGTCTTCCGCGCCTACCTCGGGACCCCGCGCGGCGCCAGGGTGCTCGACCTCGGCCGCACGGCGCCGGAGGCCGAGCGCTGGGCCCTCAAGGGCGGCGCCGCGGACTACCACGGCGTGGACGCGGCGGACCTCGGCCGCTGGTCCGGGGCCGGCCTCGGCACGTTCGACCTGGTGCTGTCCTGGATGGCGCTGCACCGGGTGCGCAACGTCGCCCGGCTGCTGGAGACGGTCCACCACCACCTGGTGCCGGGCGGGCGGCTGGTGTTCGCCGTGCCGCACCCGGTCGTCACGGCCGACCCGGACCGGCCCGGGGGCGGCGGCTACTTCCGGGAGGGACAGCGGACGGCCGGGGACGTCGTCTTCTGGCACCGCACCCTGGAGAGCTACCTGTACGAGCTTCGCTGCTGCGGGTTCCGGCTGGTGGAACTGTCCGAGGGGACTCCCGTCCACGGGGCCGGGCCGGTGGCGCCCGAGCTGCCGTTCCGGGTGACGTTTCGCTGCCAACGCCGGACACGCTGATTGAGTTTCCTATAGCCTGCCGGGTGTCGTTCCCAGGACGAGGGGGCCCGGTGGCAGATGTGACGGAGCCCCGGCGGCTGTGGCCCGCCGGAGCGGACCCGGCGTACGTCGAGGCGCGGCGCGCCCTGCTGGCCGCCGAGAAGGACCTGCTCGACCACGCCGAACGGGTGGCCGCGGCCAGGCGGGAGCTGCCGCCCGGCCCGGTGCTGCCCGCGTACGTCTTCACCGAAGGGCCCCGCGACCTGGCCGCCGACGGGCCCGTGACGACGACCTCCCTGCGGGAGCTGTTCGACGGCCACGGCACGCTGGTGATGTACCACCTCATGTTCGCCCCGGACGCCGACGAGGCGTGCCCCATGTGCTCGATGTGGGTGGACGGGTTCCACGGCGTCGCCCACCACATCGCCCGGCACGCCGCGTTCGCCGTCGCGGCCAAGGCGCCGCTCGACCGGCTGCGGGCGTGGGGCCGCCGCCGGGGGTGGAACGGCCTGCGGCTGGTGTCGGCCCACGACTCGGCGTTCAACGCCGACCTCGGCGTGGAGAGCGAGCAGGGCGCGCAGCGGCCCGGCGTCAGCGTGTTCGACCTCGACGGCGACCGGGTGCGGCACCGCTACACGATGCAGGCCTCCGTCGATGCCGAGCTGCCCGAGCGCGGCATCGACCTGCTCTCGCCGGTGTGGCAGGTGCTGGACCTGCTGCCGGGCGGGCGCGGCTCCTGGTACGCCGCCAACGACTACGCGGGCGCGGCCAGGGGCTGACCGCGCCCGCGTAGTCACCGGCCCGTCAGTCGACCGGGTCGAGCCACAGGTTGGTGATGTCGAAGAACTCGATCTGCGGCACGTGCACCGGGTTCCGCACGCGGCTGCCGTGGTACCGCGAGGTCATCGCGGCGAACGACAGGATCGGCACGACCGGCAGGTCCCGCATCACCCGCTCGTCCACGCGGTGCCACAGCTCCTCGGCGCGCGCGGGGTCGGGCTCCTCCAGCGCCTGCTCGATCAGCGCGTCCACCTCGGGGTTGCTGTAACCGCCGTAGTTGGTCGTGCCGGGCACGTCGTTGGTCTGGAACAGCGGCTGGACGATCACCCGGCCGTTGTTGCCGAACCAGTCGGGGGTGAAGCCCGGCTCGGCGATGTCCCAGGCCCCGGCGCTTCCCGCCACGGGGTCGGAGAGCACCGAGCCGTAGTACTCGGCCTGGGTGTAGTGCCGCCAGTCGAGGGTGATGCCGATGCGCTCCAGGCTCGCGGCGACGCAGTCCATCACCTTCAGGTGGATCCCGATCTTGCGGACGGCGGCGATGAGCGTCAGCCCGTCGCCGTACCCGGCCTCCACCAGCAGTTCCCGCGCCTTGGCCAGGTCGCCGCGGGAGCCGGGGGTGGCGTAGGGGTCGAAGTCGTCGCGGTGCCCGATGCTGCCCGCCGGGATCACCGAGCCCAGCGGCCGGTTGGGCGCGTCCAGCGCGTCCAGGATCTCCCCGATGGCGACCTTGTCGATGGCGTAGGCGATGGCCTTGCGGACCCGCAGGTCGCTGGTGGCCCGCCCGGCGTTCGGGCTGCGCAGGTTGAACACCAGGTACGGGTTGAGCGCGAAGCCGGGGTAGCTGCGCGGCGGGGCGTCCTGGCCGGGCTTGGGCCGGTCCCAGGACACGGCGGTGTACGACCAGGCCAGGTCCACCTCACCGGCGTCCATCAGCCGTTCCATCTCCGGGACCGGCAGGTCGGTGACCTCGATCTCGATGCGCTCGACGTACTGGTTGCGGATCGGGTCGGTCTCCTTGCGCCACACCGGGTTCCGCTCCATGCGGATCTGCAGCCCGCCGTCGGAGTAGTGGACGAGCCGGTACGGCGCGCACGACAGGGTGTTGCGCCGGAACTCCATGCTGTCGGGCAGGTAGGCGTCGTACTCGGCCGGGGCCGGGGCGGTGAAGCCGGTGGCCAGGATGTTGAGGAAGTCGTTGGCGGGACGCAGGAGCCGGAACTCCAGCGTCCTGTCGTCCAGGGCGCGCAGCCCGGCGATGTCGTGCGTGTTCTGGAAC
The DNA here is from genome assembly GCA_036258615.1 of Thermomonospora sp. GTDB lineage: Bacteria > Actinomycetota > Actinomycetes > Streptosporangiales > Streptosporangiaceae > Thermomonospora. Next base: position 5,497 of record DATADI010000703.1, read on the forward strand.
TCGGCCAGGGCCGCCGGGGTGGGCTCGACGCCGGTGAAGGCGTCCCGGTAGGCGTCGCAGTACTCCCGCATGCCCTCGATGGTGCTGGTGAAGTAGGTCAGCGCCCCGGCCCCCGACACGGGGTTGGGCAGGCGCTTGATGCCGCGCACCACGTCGTGCGCGGTGACCTCGCGGGGCGGCGTGGAGTTCCACAGCACGCCGTCACGGAGCCGGATGGTGTAGGTGCGCAGGTCCTCGCTGATGCCGCCGTTGTCCACCGTGGGGATCTCCGCGGCCAGGTCGGGCGCGGGGGTGAACGCCGTCTCCGGCGCGGACAGGTCGTCCTGGGCCGGATAGGCGAACAGGTGCCGGGACAGCGCGCGCAGGATCTGGGCCGAGGTGGCGTAGTAGGCGCTCGCGGTGTCGATGTGGTCGACCCCGCCGGGGCCGCGCAGCCGCAGCGTGCCGCCGTAGCGGGGCGCGGACCGGGTGGTGGGCTCTGCCGCCGTGCTCGTCATCGTTGTCCGCCTCTCGTACCGTTGCTATATGATTATTAAGTTATGTGCGTAGAATGGCAACATGGCGTCAGGTCGTGCGCGAACGGCCGCCGGGACGGCCGGCCGTGACCGGGTCCGGGGCGGTGCCCGCGCTGCTGCTGCGGGCCGCCCAGGCCCATGTGGACCGCTGGCTGGCCGGAGAGGCGGCGGAGCGGCCCCCGCTCGGCCGGCTGGCCGGGCTGCGGGTCCGGCCGGACGTGGCGTACTGCCGCGCGGTGGCCGCCGCCTACCAGGCGGCGCCGCGCTTCGACCCGGCGCCACAGCTCCAGAATCGCTATCAGACATTGAAGTTGTATACGCTCCGCGCGTACCACGCCGCGGTCGCCGCCGGGGTGGTCGTGGAGCCCTGGCGGCGGCCCGGACAGCCCTACCGCGACTCCCGGGACCTGCGGGCCCGCGTCGGGCGGACCGGGCGGCTGGCGGTGTTCCTGACCGCCGCCGGGCACGGCCCCGGAGGCGACGCCGCGCCGCATCCGCTGCGCGAGCCCTCGGGCGTGCGGGCGGGCGGCGTGGAGTTCGCCCACAACGACCTGTTCCGGGCCGTGCACGACCTGTTCGGCCACGTGATGTTCGGCCACGGGTTCGGCCCGGCGGGGGAGTTCCTCGCCGCGTACGTCCAGATGCAGCTCTACCCCCGCGAGGTCTGGCCGGTGCTGTTCACCGAGCAGGTCGGCCAGATCTGCTGGTTCTTCCACGGGCCCCACGCGGACGAGCCGCCGCACCGCCGCCCCTACCCCGAGCAGAAGGTCTTCGCCTGTCCCGACCGGTTCCTGGACGCGTTCGCCGGCATGTTCCGGCTTGAGGAGGATCCCGGATGACCGACGTCAGAGACGATTTCCCCATCCTCCAGGCCGAGGTCGAGGGCAGGCCCCTCGTCTACCTGGACAACGCGGCGACGGCGCACAAGCCCCGGGCGGTGCTCGACGCGATCGTCGGGCACTACACCACCGCCAACGCCAACATCGGCCGCGGGTACTACGCGCTGGCCCGGCGGGCGACCGCCCGGTACGAGGAGGCCCGCGAGGTCGTGCGGCGCACCCTGAACGCGGCGCATTCCGACGAGATCGTCTTCACCCGGGGCACCACCGACGCGGTCAACCTGCTGGCCGACACGTTCGGGCCGCGTTACGTCGGCCCCGGCGACGAGGTCGCCGTCTGCGGGATGGAGCACAACTCCAACCTCCTGCCCTGGCGGCGGCTGTGCGAGCGGGCCGGGGCGCGGCTGACGGTGGTCCCGGTCAACGACAAGGGGCGCGTGGACCTCGCCGACTTCACCGCCGCCCTGGGGCCGAGGACCCGGATCGCCGCCGTCGCCCACGTCTCCAACGTCCTGGGCACCGTCAACCCGGTGCGCGAGATGGTCGCCGCCGCGCACCGCGCCGGGGTCCCGGTGGTCGTCGACGGGGCCCAGGCCGTCCCGCACCGGCCGGTGGACGTCCGTGAGCTGGACGCCGACTTCTACTGCTTCTCCGGCCACAAGGTCTACGGCCCCACGGGGATCGGCGTGCTGTACGGGCGGCGCGAGCTGCTGGCGGACCTGCCGCCCTACCAGGTCGGCGGCGGCACGGTGAAGGGCGTCTCGTTCGACGAACCGGTCCAGTACGTCCCGGTGCCCGCGCGGCTGGAGGCCGGCACGCCGAACCTCGCCGGAGCGGCCGGGCTCGCCGCCGCCCTGCGGTACGTGCGGGACATCGGCTGGGACGCGGTCCGCAGTCACGACGAGGCGCTGGTGCACCACGCCGTCACGGCGCTGCGCCGCGTCCCCGGGGTGCGGGTCGTCGGCAGCCCGGAGGAGACGCCGAGCGGCATCGTGTCGTTCGTGGTCGAGGGCGTCCACCCCTACGACGTCGGCGGACACCTGGACGCCCACGGGGTGGCGGTGCGCGGGGGCGTGCACTGCGCCAGCACCTTCCTCGACGCGCTGGGGCTGCTCGGGACGGTACGGATGTCGTTCGCGGTCTACAACACCGTGGAGGAGATCGACCTGGTCGCCGACCTGCTGAGCACGGTGCGGCCCGGCGAGTGGACCCTGCGGCACCCGACCACGCGGTTCCTGTGATGCGGTTCGACACCAAGCTGGTCCGGCTCGGCCAGGACCCCGTGGACGGCACCGGCGACGTGGTGCCCCCGATCCACGTCGCCGCGACGTACGAGCGGCGCGCGCAGAACCCGCCCCGGTACTTCTACGGGCGCGGCGAGAATCCCACCCGCGAGGGCCTGGAGGAGTGCCTGGCAGGGCTGGAGGACGCCTCGTTCGCGACCGCCTACGCCTCCGGCCAGGCAGCGGGGGCGACCGCGCTGTCCCTGCTGGAGCCGGGCGCGAGGCTGGTCGCCTCCGACGACGTGTACGGCGGCACCCGCGCCCTGTTCGCGCTGCTGGCCCGCCAGGGCGTGCGGGTCGACCACGCCGACCTCAGTGACCCGGACGCCCTGGACGCCGCGTTCGCCGAGGACACCGCGATGGTCTGGGTGGAGACCCCGACCAACCCGCTGCTGAAGATCGCCGACCTGGCGGACGTGGCGCGGCGGGCGCACGCGCGGGGCGCGCTCGTGCTGGTGGACAACACCTTCGCGGGCCCCGCGCTGCAGCAGCCGCTGCGGCTCGGCGCCGACATCACCCTGTACAGCACCACCAAGTCGATCGCGGGGCACTCCGACGTGCTCGGCGGCGCGCTCGTCTACGACGACGCGGACCTGCACCGCGCGTTCGTGTCCCACCGCGCCGCCACCGGGGCCGTGCCGAGCCCGTTCGACTGCTTCCTGGTGCACCGCGGGCTCAAGACGCTGTCGCTGCGGACCGCCCGGCAGGTCGCCAACGCGCGGGCGATCGTCGAGGCGCTGTGCGCGTCCCCGCACGTCGGCGCGGTGCACTACCCGGGGCTGCCCGAGCACCCCGGGCACAAGGTGGCGGCCGGGCAGATGGCCGAGCCCGGCTCGATCGTCAGCTTCGAGTACCTCGGCGATCCCGAACGGCTCATGGACCGCGTCGCGCTGTACGTCTGCGCGGTGAGCCTGGGCGGCGTGCGGTCCCTGATCGAGTGCCCCGCGCTCATGACGCACGCGAACGTTCCCGCCGGGGTCCGGGCGGCGCTCGGCATCACCGACGGGCTGGTCCGCGTCTCGGCCGGGATCGAGGACCCCGCGGACCTGGTGGCGGATCTGGTGGCCGCGCTGCGGCCCGGGGAGGAGCAGGACCGATGACCGACGAGCGGATCACCTGGCTGGACGGCGGCCTGGCCACCGAACTGCAGCGCGGCGGCCTGCCGCTGCGCGAACCCTGGTGGACCACCCTGGCGCTCAACTCCGAGGCGCGGCGCACCCTGCTGCGCGACGTGCACGAGGCGTACCTCGCCTCCGGAGCCGAGGTGATCACCGCCAACACGTTCCGGTGCAACCTGCGGGCCCTGCGGCGGATCGGACTCGACGACGCCGGGCTCGCCTGGATGGTCCACGCCGCCGTCGGGGTGGCGCAGGCGGCGCGGGGCACGTCCACGGCGCGCGTCGCCGCCTCCATGGCCCCGGTCGAGGACTGCTACCGGCCCGACCTGGTGCCGCCCGACGCGGACCTGCGCGCCGAGCACCGCTGGCTGGCCACCGAACTGATGCGCTCCGGGGTGGACCTGGTGCTGGTGGAGACCATGAACACCGCGCGGGAGGCGAGGATCGCACTGGAGCAGGTCCAGGCCGCGGGCGGCCGGGCCTGGGTCTCCTTCGTGTGCGCGCCCGACGGCCGGCTGCTGTCCGGCGAACCGCTGGCGGAGGCCGCGGCGGCGGTCGAACGCGACGGCGCCGAGGCCGTCCTGGTCAACTGCACCGCCCCGGCCGACGCCGAACGGGCCCTGGCCGACCTCCGCGAGACGTGTTCGGTGCCCGTCGGCGTCTATCCCAACAACGAGGACCGCGCGCGCGGCGACCGTTCCGCCGGGCCGGTGCCGCAGGCGCTGTCCGACGAGGAGTTCGCCGACCTGCTGGAACGCTGGCGGGAGAAGTACGCGCCCGACATCCTCGGCGGCTGCTGCGGCACCACGCCGGACCACCTCGCCGCGGCGCGGCGGCGGCCGTGGTGACCGGCCCCGGCCCGGCGGCCGTCGCGGCGGTCGCGGCCGTCAAGGAGGAGCAGCGCCGGACCTGGGACGCCATCGCCCCGGGTTGGGAGGCGTCCCTGGAGACGTTCGAGCGGGGCGCGGCGGAGGTGACCCGGCTGCTGCTGGACCTCGGCGGTGTCCGGCCCGGCCACACCGTCCTGGACGTCGCGACCGGCCTGGGCGAACCGGCCCTGACGGCGGCGCGGGCCGTCGGTCCGGAGGGCCGGGTGGTGGCCACCGACCTGTCCCCGGAGATGCTCGGGGTGGCCCGGCGCCGGGCGGAGGGCCTCGGCAACGTGGAGTTCGCGGTCGCGGACCTGGAGCTGCTGGACCCGCCGCCGGGCTCGTTCGACGTGGTGCTGAGCCGCTGGGGCCTGATGTTCGCGCTGGACCACGCGGCGCTGTTCCGGTCCCTGCGGCGGCTGCTGGTCCCCGGCGGGGTCCTCGCGGCGGCGGTCTGGGGCCCGCCCGCGCGGGTGCCGATGATGGCGCTGGGCTACCGGGTGATCGGCGAGCGGCTGGAGCTGCCTCCGCCGCCGCCCGGCACGCCGGGACCGTTCAGCATGTCCGACCCCGGGCGGCTGGCGGCGGAGGTGCGGGCGGCGGGTTTCACCGAGGTGTCGGTCACCGAGGTCGTGGTGCCGTTCCGGCTGGAGTCGGCGGCGGAGTTCGTCGCGTTCACCCGGGCCGTGACCCCGCCGGGACTGCTGGAACGCATGCGGGAACGCCTCGGCTCGGCGGACGACCCCGCCACGTGGGCGGCGGTGGCCGAGGCCGCCGGACGCCACCGCGCGCCGGGCGGCGGGCTGGCCCTGGACTCCGCCGCGCTGTGCCTGCGCGCCGTCGCCCCGGCGGACGGGACCCGATGAGCGCGGACCTGACGGGAGTGGTCCTGGCGGGAGGCCGCGGAACCCGGCTGTCCCCGCTCACCGACCACACCAGCAAACAGCTCCTGCCCGTCGGCGGACGGCCCCTGGTGGCCCGGGTGATCGCCCAGCTCGTGCGGGCGGGCGTCGCCGACGTCCTGGTGGTCATCGACGAGCGCCACGCGAGCGGGTTCCTGGGCGCCCTGCGGGACGGCCGGGACCTGGGCCTGCGCAGCCTCGCGTACGTCTGGCAGTCGCCGCGCGCGCCCGGCATGCCGACGGCCATCGCCCGGGTCGAGCACCTCCTGCGGACCGAGGGGATGCTGGTGGCCTGCGGTGACGTGCTCATCGAGGAGTCGCTGGAGCCCGCGGTGCGGGCCTTCGCCGCGCAGCCGGACGGCGCGCGGATCGTGGCGACCCACGCCGCCGACACGGCCGGGTACACGGCGCTGACGGCGGTGGGCGACCGGGTCGTGGACCTGGCCGACAAGGACCCGTCCCGGCACACGCCGGGCCTGATGGACCTCGGCTGTTACCTGTACCGCCGCGACGTCTTCGACGAGATCCGCGGGCTGCGGCCCTCGGCGCGCGGCGAGACGGAGATCTGGGAGCTGAACCGCGCCTACGCCCGGCGCGGCCTGCTCACCATGACGGAGCTGACGGGCTGGTGGTGCGACGTGGGCACCAGCCCGGCCGTGTACCGCGCGGCGGATGCCCGTTATGCCCGATCCTTGACGCTTTAAAAACATATAGTTACGATACCCGTGGTTCTACTGAGTGGAGCTGGCAGTGACCGTGACGAACGATTCCGCCGCCCTGAACGCACGCGCCGAGGAGATGTTCTTCGGCATCGTCAACGGCCCCCCCGACGTCGAGCCCATCGCTAGCTACCACTGGCTGCTGGAGAACGCCCCGGCCTTCATGACCGGCACCGGCATGCTCATCCTCACCCGGTTCGCCGACGTCGAGCCGACGCTGCGGCGCCGTGAGCTGGGCCGGGGCGAGGAGTCGGTGCTCCACCTGAGCGACCTGCCGCCCGAGCTGATCGAGCCGGTGATGGCGCGGTGGAAGCGCACGATGGTGTTCGCCAACCCCCCGCTGCACACCCGCATCCGCCGCCGCGTCGCCTACGCCTTCGGCCCGCACTTCGTGGAGTCGCTGCGGGACTCCATCCGGGCCCGCGCCCGTGAGCTGCTCGACCGGATCGCCGAGCAGCCCGGCGGCAACTTCATGGACCTGGTCGCCTACCCGCTGGGCACCACGGTGCTCGGCGACCTGCTCGGCGTGCCGGAGGAGGACCGGGACCGCATCATGGCCCTGGCCCTGGACGCCATGAAGATCTTCGACCCGCAGACCGCCGCCGCCGAGCTGCCCGCCTGCGCCCGCGCCGAGATCGAGATGGCCGACTACTTCGGCGACCTGCTGGAACAGCGCCGCCGCGAGCCCCGCGACGACCTGCTCACCCGCATGGTCATGCAGAACGACGAGGACGCCCTCGACGAGATCGAGCTGGTCGCGACCGCCGCGAACCTGATGAACGCCGGCATCGACACCGCGCCCAACCTGCTCGGCAACGCCCTGCACGCGCTGCTGACCCATCCGGACCAGCTGGCGCTGCTGCGCGAGGACCCCGGCCGCATCCCGCGCGCCGTGGACGAGCTGGCCCGCTTCGACCCGCCGCTGAACCTCAACCCCCGGACCGCCCTGGAGCCCTGCACCGTGGCGGGCTTCGACCTGGAGCCCGGGCAGATCGTGGTGAGCGTCCAGGGCGCCGCCAACCGCGACCCGCGGCGGTTCACCGACCCCGACCGGCTCGACGTGCTGCGCGACGAGGGACCGTCGCTGGCGTTCGGCGGCGGCATCCACTCCTGCCTCGGGGCGCACGTCGGGCCCCTGGAGGTCCAGGAACTGCTCACCGAGCTGGTGACCGGCTTCGCCGACGTGGAAGCGAGCGGACCGGCCGTCCGCCGCCCCGGGCACAACCTGCGCGGGTACGCCGACCTGCCCGTGACGCTGCGCCGCTAGACCGCCGCTGGCGACGGCCCGCGGCCCGCCCGCGGAGACTCCGGTGCGAACCGGGAAGGAGTTGGCGATGCGTGTGCTCTTCCTGACCACCCCCCTGGTCAGCCACACGTTCCCGTTGGTGCCGCTCGCGTGGGCGATGCGCGCGGCCGGGCACGACGTGCTGTTCGGCACGACCGGGCCCGCGCTGTCGGTGGCCGAGGCCGGCGTGCACGTGGCCGACTTCGACCCGGACGGCGAGTGCCCGTCCGTGGCGGAGCTGAACAGCAGCCGTCCCGACATCGTGCGGCACCGGGCGACGAAGGTGGCCGACGGCTGGCCGCTGCTCATCGAGGTCACCCGCCGGTACGCCGATCACATGATCGCGCTGGCCGAGACCTGGCGGCCCGACCTCGTCGTGCACTCCCAGCTCCAGGGCAGCGGGCTGCTGGCCGCCGCCAAGGTGGGCGTGCCCGCCGTCGAGCACCGCTCCAGCCTGCTGCGCGGCGACGACTACTTCGACCGGCTCCCGGAGCTGATCGAGGAGACGTTCGCCGCGCACGGCCTGGCGGGCCTGCCGGAACGGCGGGTCTCGCTGGAGGTCGCGCCGCCGAGCATGGCGGCGCCGCGCGACGACGCCCGGCCCCTGCGGTACATCCCGTTCAACGGGGGCGGGCTGCTGCCGCCGGACCTGACCGGACCGCCGGGACGGCCCCGGATCGTCGTCACCGTCGGCACCACCATCATGGCCCCCGACATGGCGCTGCTCGTGGAACGAACCCTGGCGGCGGCGCCGAAGGTCGAGGCCGAGTTCGTCGTGCTCCTCGCCGGCATGGACGAGGAGGCCGTGCCGCGGGGACGGCCGCCCGCCAACGTGCGGATCCTGCGGGAGTGGGTGCCGCTGCGCCCGCTGCTCGACGGGTCGGCGGCGATCCTGCACCACGGCGGGGCCGGGTCCATCCTCGCCGCCCTCGACGCGGGGGTGCCCCAGCTCGTCGTCCCCTCCGGCGCCCCCAACTTCCTGCAGGCCGACGTCGTGCGCGAACGCGGGGCGGGGATCGTCGCCGAGGCCGCCGACCTGGACGCCGCGCTGCTGGAACGGCTGCTGGACGACCCGGGGACGCGGGCGGCGGCGGGGGAGGTCCGGGCCGAGATGGCGCGGATGCCCTCCCCGGCCGAGGCGGTCGGCCCGCTCCTCGCGTGGGCCGCCTGACCGATGACCCTGGAGGC
>DATADI010000704.1:0-10529 GCA_036258615.1 Thermomonospora sp.
GGTCGAACGCCTTGAGGCGGATGCGGATGCGCTGCTTCGCCATAATCGTCTACCGCTCGGTCCGTCTCGCTACTTGATGATCTGCGTGACCGCGCCCGCGCCGACCGTCCGGCCGCCCTCGCGGATGGCGAAGCCGAGGCCGTCGGTCATGGCGACCGGCTTGCCGAGGTCGACCGTGACCTCGAGCGTGTCGCCGGGCATGGCCATCGCGCCCTCGCCGCCCAGGTCGATCGTGCCGACCACGTCCGTGGTGCGGAAGTGGAACTGCGGTCGGTAGCCGTGGAAGAACGGCTTGCTCCGGCCGCCCTCCTCCGCGGTCAGCACCCGTACCTGGGCGCGGAACCGCCGGTGCGGGCGGACCGCGCCGGGGGCGGCGACGACCTGGCCGCGCTGTACCTGCGAACGCTGGACGCCGCGCAGCAGCATGGCCGTGTTGTCACCCGCCTCGGCGTGGTCCATCGCCTGGCCGAACGTCTCCAGGCCGGTGACCGTGGTGGTCAGCGCGCCGTCGGTGAGGCCCACGATCTCCACGCGGTCGAGGAGGGCGATGCGGCCCTGCGCGACCACACCGGTCACGACGGTGCCGCGGCCGGTGATGGTGAGCACGTTCTCGATCGGCATGAGGAACGGCCGGTCGAGGATCCGCGCCGGAAGCGGTACGTACGTGTCGATCGCCTCCAGCAGGTCACCGATTCTGGCCGACCAGTACGGGTCGCCGTCCAGGGCGCGCAGGCCGGAGACCCGCACGACCGGGACCTCCTCGCCGGGATACCCGTACGCGGACAGCAGCTCGCGGGTCTCCAGCTCGACCAGGTCGAGCAGCTCCGGGTCGGACACCGCGTCGGCCTTGTTGAGGGCGACCACGATGTGCCGGACCCCGACCTGGCGGGCCAGCACGATGTGCTCGCGGGTCTGCGGCATCGGCCCGTCCAGCGCGGAGACCACCAGCACCCCGCCGTCGATCTGCGCCGCGCCGGTGATCATGTTCTTCACGTAGTCGGCGTGGCCAGGCATGTCGATGTGGGCGTAGTGCCTGGTCGCGGTCTCGTACTGGACGTGGGCGACGTTGATGGTGATGCCGCGGTCCCGCTCCTCCGGCGTCCGGTCGATGCCCTCGAACGGCACCGCCCCGGCCAGCCCCCGCTCGGCGAGCACCTTGGTGATCGCCGCGGTGAGGGTGGTCTTGCCGTGGTCGACGTGCCCCATGGTGCCGATGTTCAGGTGGGGCTTGCCGCGCTCGTACAGCCGCTTGGCCATGATGAAACGATCCTCACGTGAGAAGTGGTACGTGAGAACCCGGTATGACCACCCTCCTCCGATGGTTCTCGAAGGACGGGTCGGAGGAGGGTCAGCGTCGCAGGCCGTCGGACGATGCCGAGACGGAGGCAGCCGACACCGCGCTCAGCGGACCGTGGTCCGCGAGCAGGCGGGTGTCGGCTGCGAAGAACATGCCCGAATCGTACGCACCCGCCTCCTCCGGGGTCGACCGATTTTCCCGACCGTTCAGACACCCCGAATCCCCCCGTAACCCCACCCCTCGCCCGAAGACCACCGACGACGAGTCGGGCCCAGACCAACCGCTCCAGCGGCCTCACCCAGTAATCGCAACGCAGCCACGCGCAGGAGCACCACCCGCACGAGCGCCTCGCAGCACCACCCGCAGGAGCATGACGCAGGAGCACCACGCGCAGGAGCACGACGCAGGAGCATGACGCGCAGGAGCACGACACGCAGGAGCACGACGCAGGAGCACGACGAACTAGATCGTCCGCAACGGCCGCAGGAGCACGGCTAACCAGATCCTCCGCCACCACGCCTCTCCGACCGCTAGACGTTGATCAGCGGTCCGCGCCGTTCGGGCGTGTCAGGACGAGGAAGTATCCGTCCGTTGCGCTGGCACGACACAGGGCGGCCATGCCGACTATGGACAGGATGATCGTGCTGAGTCGGCGGTTGGTCCGGCGCATTCCGTGACTGCTCAAGTGGCTCCGCAGGCGGTCAGGGAGGCTGGGGCGTGGACGGAGCGGGTCAGGACGAGGAAGAGCCCGGGCTGTGCTGGCAAGACACAGAGCGGTCATGTCGAACGTCTGGAAACAGTGGTGCTTAGACGGGATCGGTCAGGGCACCCCGTGATCGCTCAAGTGGCTGCGGGAAGCAGTCAAGCAGGGTGAGGGCGTATGGAGCGGTGACCTCGAGGGAAGTACACGGCGGCTGCGCCGGCAAAGCGCTAGACGGCTATGCCGAATCCAGACGGCCCAGTCCTGCTCAGACGCAGATCGGGGGCGGCCTCCCGTGATCGCTCGAGTGGGTGCGGGAGCGGTCAGGGCGGGTGGGGAGGTTTGGGGTGGGTGAGGACTAGGAGGAGGGTTCCGGCGGTGGCGCCGAGGAGTTGGAGGGTGGCCATGCCGAGGAGGAGGCCGATGGGGCCGGCGGCGTCGGCCAGGGTGGCGGTGAGCGCGGCGCCGAGGGCGGCGGCACCGATCTTGAGGCTGCCTCCGGTGGTGTTGACCTGGCCTAGTTGGTCGGGTGGGGCCTCGCGCTGGCGGATGGTGAGGGTGGCGGCGAAGACGGGGCCGTCGCAGATTCCGGCGATCACGAACAGGGCGAGGGCCCAGGGAAGGTTCGGGGCGAGTCCGATCGCGGCGAGGGCCAGCCCGAACGCGACCATGCCGCCCATCAGCACCCATTCGGCGCGGGGCGCTGACAGCCAGCGCGCCGATGCCAGGGACCCGATCAGGGAGCCCGCCGCGAAGGCGGCGATCAGTTGGCCTCCGCCGCTGGCGCTTTCCCCGATGTGTTCGGCGAACAGGACGGCGGTGACCGCGATGCCGCCCATGCCGAGGAAGGCCATCGTGGTGGCGACGGTGACCGCACGCAGCACCCGGTTGCCCACCAGGACGACGATGCCGCCGGTGACGACGTGCAGGAGGCGGCGTTGGGTGATCCGGCCGCCGGTGGGAGGGGCGGGGATGCTCAGCAGTGGCAGGAGCATCAGGCCCAGGACAGCGCTGCCGATCACCGCCGCGCCGGCGTATCCCGCGCCCGCCGCCCCCGCGAGCACGGCGGCCAGACCGGGTCCGGCGATCGCCGCGACGTTGTAGGTGGCGGCCTCCAGCCCGTACGCCCTGGTCAGGCGGGCGGCGGGAACGTACCGGGGCAGCATGCCGGTCAGCGCCACCACGACGGGCTCGGTGCACCCGACCACGACGGCCACCAGCATCGCGACGGCCAGGGGAACCCGTCCGGCCACCAGGAGCAGCACGGCGGCGGCCAGGACGTAACCGCCTGCGAGCGCGAGCGCGAAGGCACGCGGCCGGGTGGTGCGGTCCAGCGTGTGCCCGGCGACCGGCCCGGCCAGCACGTACGGCAGCATCAGCGCCATCTGGAGGAACCCGGCGGACGCGGCATCGCCCGTACGCGCCTGGACGACGAGCACCAGCGCGGTCGCGAGCCCTTCGGCGGAAACACGAAGCAGGGTGGCGGCCCCGAGATGCACCCGGTGCAGGCCCCCCGAACCATTCCAGACATTCCTACCGATCTCCGCATCGTACGAACAGCCCACGCAACGAGGAACGGACGAGCCTTCCGCCACAGACCATCCCTCGCCACCGTCCCGGCCACGTGACGCTCACCCACCCCTTCCGGCTCGACGGACGAACCGAAGCCCCTGCAACGACCGGACTCTGTACGACGCCTGGTGACCCAGCTGCATCGCGCGCCCGAAGCTCTCGAGGCGTCGCGACTCACAGCCCCCTGACTGGCCGCCGGGACGACCCGGCGTACCGCTCTGTCGCGGAGACGGCTCCGCTGACGTCGTCTGCGCTCGGCCTGTGAGGAGCGCGGGCGGCGGTTGCTGACGTCGCCCGCACTCGGCGTGGTGAGCGCGGGCGGTCAGGCGGGCCTCGGCGCCGCGTTGGAGGGATCAGGATGTCCAGGTTTCCAGTTGGGTGAAGGCCGCCACGAAGGACGGGAGCATGGGGCGTAGGACGGTGGGGGCCAGGGGGACCATGCCATCGGTGTGGGTGCCGCCGGGGACGGTGATCAGGCGGTGCAGCCCGGATCGGCCGGAGGCGGTGACCATCCGGTGGTAGTGGTCGCCGTACTTGGCGGGCGGCGTCAGTGCGTCCAGAGAGCCCTGGATGCTGATGAGCGGCCTGGCCAGGCGGCCGGTGAGGGACACACGGGCCACGGCGCGGTGGACCGAAGGCGGGCGTGAGGCGTAGTCGTAGTCGGTGTCGCAGCCAGCGCCGGTGCCCTCGGGGCAGAACGGGGTGCCGGCGAGCCGGTCGCCGTCGTAGGTGGGGTCGAGCTCTTCGCGGAGGAGCCGCTGGAGGAGATCCCACTGGTTCTTGTGGTTGTAGGCCCAGACGGCCTCGGAGCCCGCGGGGTAGCCGGCGGCGAGCATGGCGGCATGGGCGTTCACGTCACCGGCGGCGTACCGGGGATAGGCGCGCAGGGCGGGCGGCAGGGTGGCCAGCAGGTTGGGGCCGCGGGCGGTGAAGATGAGGGCGTTCCAGTCCAGGCCGCCGTCGTACAGGGACGGGTGGTGCTCCAGCTGCCAGCGCACCAGGTAACCACCGGCGGACAGGCCCGCAGCGTACGTGCGCCGGGGGGCGTGGCCGTAGTGGCGGGCGGCGACGCGCTTGGCGGCCCGGGTCAGCTGGGTGAACCGGTGGTGCCACTCCCGGATCGCGTCTCCGGGGCGGCGGCCGTCCCGGTAGATCTGGGGGCCGGTGTTGCCCTTGTCGGTGGCGGCGTACGCGTAGCCCTTGGCCAGCACCTGGTCGCTGATGATGCGGTCGTTGGCGTACTGCTCCCGGGTCGAGGGCGGCCCCGCCACGACCAGGCCGCCGTTCCAGCTCCGGGGGAGGCGGATGACGAACTGGGCGTCGTGGTTCCAGCCGTGGTTGGTGTTGGTGGTCGAGCTGTCGGGGAAGTAACCGTCGATCTGGACGCCCGGGACTCCGGACGGGGTGACCGTCGCCGGCGCCTCCAGGCCCGCCCAGTCGGCCGGGTCGGTGCGCCCCGCGGGCACGGTGCCGGTGGTGGTCAGGTCGGGCAGGCAGGTGGTGACCGAGTGCTCGGCCCCCGGCACCCGTACCGCCGGGCAGCCGTCGGCGTGCGCGGTGGCCGGGGCCGCCAGGGCGGCGGCCAGGAGGGCCGGGACGAGGAGAAGCGTACGGCGCATGACGCCCCTTCAGGCAGTGGACGAGGTGACTCCAGAACGTTAGAAAGCGCAGGTCATGTCGGATAAGTGCCGACTGGCCAGAGTCGGCGGACCGGGCGGCACATGACCTTCGGCCAAACCTGTCGTGGGCCCCTGTCGCCCGCGCCGCGCCCGGCATACAGTGCGTTCCGAGCGTGGTCATCGGGAGGCGGGATGGAGCGGCCGGTCCTCTGGGTGCCGCCCGTCCTGTACGGCGCGGTGCTCGCCGGAGGTGTGTACTACGCGGCGATCGGGCCCGGTCTGGGCGCGCGGACCGCCGGGTTCGCGGCCCTGCTGGGCGTCCTGATCGCCCTGGACGCGCGGGAGCTGCGCGTTCCGTCCGGTCTGCTGCTGGTCGTGCGGGTGGCGTTGTTCGGCGCGGTGACGGCGCTGGACGTCTCCGGCCTGTCGCGGGTGTTGTTCGTCCTCGTGCCGTTCCTGGGGTACTTCGCGTTCGGCCCGACGGCGGCCGTGGCGCTCGGCGCCGCCTGTGTGGCCGTGCTGGTGGGGGCGTTCTCGGCGACCGTCCCGGACTGGCAGGTACGCGCCGAGTACATCTCGGACCTGCTGATGTTCACCCTCGGGGTCGTTCTGGCGATCACCATGGCGGCGGTGGCCCAGGGGGAGCAGCGGGCCCGCACGCGTCTGGAGCGCACGTTGGGGCAGATCGCCGAGTTGTCGGCGGCCCGCGAGCGCAACCGGCTGGCGCGGGAGATCCATGACAGCCTCGGCCATCACCTGACCGCGATCGGCATCCAGTTGGAGAAGGCGGAGGCGTTCGCCGCGCTCGATCCGGCCGGGGCGGCGCAGGCGGTGTCCAGTGCCCGCTGGTCGGCCGGCCGGGCGCTGGAGGAGGTGCGCACGTCGGTCCGCGCCCTGGACGCGCAGGGCACGTCGGCGGCGCTGGCCGACCTCGTGCGCGCGCTGGACGACGGGGAACGCCGGATCACCCTGAACATCTCCGGCGCCGAACGCCGCCCCCTGCACGTCCTGTACCGGGCGGCGCAGGAGGGGCTCACGAACGCGTGCCGCCATGCGGACGCCTCCGAGATACGGGTGGACGTGCGCTACGACGCGCGGGGAGCGGAGCTGAGGGTGACCGACGACGGGCGGGGTTTCGGCGACGGCGGTGAGGGTTTCGGGCTCAAGGGCCTGCGAGAACGGGTCCGGCAGGCCGCCGGGACGATGACGGTCGAGTCCTCCCCGGGCGGGACGGAGCTGAGGGTGAGGGTGCCGTGGTGAGCGTCTTCGTGGTCGACGACCAGGACCTCGTCCGCGAGGGCATCTCCGCGCTCCTCGGGCTCCAGCCGGGCATCGAGGTGGTCGGCAGCGCCTGTGACGGCACGGAGGCCGTGGCGGCGATCGCCGAGGCCCGCCCCGACGTGGTGCTGATGGACGTCCGGATGCCCGGCCTGGACGGGGTGACCGCCACCGCCGAGCTGCGCCGCCGGGCCCCCGACTGCAAGATCGTGATGCTCACGACGTTCGACGACGACGAGTACGTGACCGGCGCGCTCCAGGCGGGCGCGGTGGGCTATCTGCTGAAGAACCTGCCCGCCGCCGAGCTGGCCCAGGCCGTCCGGCTGGCCCACGCGGGCGTCGCCCAGCTCGACTCGTCGGTCGTCTCCCGCCTGGCGTCCGGGCTCCCCGACCCCGTCCCCCTCACCCCACGCGAGACCGAGGTCCTGCGGCTGATCGCGGCGGGCGCCACCAACCGCGAGATCGCCCGCCGCCTCCACGTCAGCGAGGGCACCGTCAAGAACCACATCTCCCGCATCCTCCAACGCCTCGGCCTACGCGACCGCACCCAGGCCGCCCTCTACGCGAAAGACCACGGCCTCCTCTGACCCACCACCGCCCGCGCCCGCCCCGCGATTCGTCGGACGTCACCGGCCCCGGCATTCGGCTGCGGGCGCAAGCTGCCAGACCCGGGCCCCACCACCTGCACACAACCGCGCCGCCTGCAGGCGGACACTGGGCCCTAGCGGTCCACGATCATGTGCCCGCTCGCAAGACCTCGGCCCGGCCCACGCATGACCGGACGCCACCCCGTCGTCGGCGACCACCGTGTCGGGGCCGGTCGGCCTCACCCCAAGGCTCCGGCCCGGAAAGCGTGGGCAACGCTTACCCAGGTGGGAGGGAGGTCAGGGCTTCAGGCGGTGGGCTCGGGATTCCAGGTGGCGTTGTTCGGCGAGGCTGGCGGTGGACTTGGCGGCGCGTCGGTAGAGCTCGTACGCGCCGGTCGTGTCGCCGGTCTTCTCCAGCAGGTGGGCCCGGACGGACAGGAGGCGGTGGTGACCGGACATGCGTTCGTCGCCGTCCAGGGTGGACAGCAGGGCCAGGCCGGCCTGGGGCCCCCTGATCTCGGCGAGGGCGATCGCCCGGTTGAGGGTGACCATCGGGTTGGGCGCGATCCGTTCCAGGATCAGGTAGAGGGCGTGCACCTGCGCCCAGTTGGTCTCCTCGGCGGTGGCCGCGTCGGCGTGGGTGGCGGCGATGGCGGCCTGGAGCGCGTAGGGCCCCAGCGCCGGGGCGGCCAGCGACGCCTTGACCAGCTCGAGGCCCTCGTCGATCATCGTGCGGTCCCAGGTCGTACGGTCCTGCTCGTCCAGCGGCACCAGATCGCCGGTCGCCGTCGTCCGTGCCTCCCGGCGGGCGTGGGTCAGCAGCATCAGCGCGAGCAGCCCGGTCACCTCGCCGTCCTCGGGCAGCTGCGCGTGCACCATCCGGGTCAGCCGGATCGCCTCGTGTGCGAGGTCGGCGCGGTGCAGTGCGCCGCCCGAGGAGGCGATGTAGCCCTCGTTGAAGATCAGGTAGAGGACGTGCAGGACGACCCGGAGCCGTTCCTCGCGCTCCGCGCCGTCCGGCAGGGTGAAGGAGCTGCCGGCGGCCCTGATGCGCTGCTTGGCCCGGCTGATCCTGGCCGCCATCGTGGCCTCCGGCACCAGGAACGCGCGGGCGATCTCGGCGGTGGTCAGGCCGCCGACCGCCCGCAGGGTCAGCGCGGTCTGGGAGGCCGGGGTCAGGGTCGGGTGGCAGCACAGGAACAGCAGGACGAGCGTGTCGTCGGTGTCCGGCACGTCCTCGGGCGCCACCTCGGCGGCCGTCGCCGACTCCCGCTCGCGACGTGCGTGGTCACTGCGCAGCTGGTCGATGAGCCGCCGGGACGCGACCGTCATCAGCCAGCCGCGCGGACTGTCCGGCACGCCCTCCGCAGGCCACTGCACGGCGGCGGCGAGGACGGCCTCCTGCACGGCGTCCTCGCACCCCTCGAACTGGCCGTGGCGGCGTACCAGCGCGCCGAGGACCTGCGGCGTGAGCTCACGCAGCAGGTCCTCGATGGGCGGGGCCGTCATGGCTCCAATCGTCCGTCGGCGAACATCACCTGCCGCACCTCGACCCCCAGGCCCTCGATCGCGGCGTCCGGGATCCGCGCCGCCAGTTCGATCGCCCGTTCCCGGTTCTCGCAGTCGATCAGGTAGAAGCCGCCCAGATACTCCTTGGACTCCAGGAACGGGCCGTCGGTCACGACCGGCTGGCCGTTGCGCACGGACACCACGGCGGCCTGCGACGGGTCGACCAGCGCCTGGGTGGTGATCAGCTTGCCGGACTCCTTCAGCGCCTCGATGAACGCGCCGTGCCCCTCGCCGATCGCCGCCCTCTCCTCGTCGGTCAGCGCGTCCAGCACGGCCGGATTGATGTGCATGCTGATCAGGAACTGCATCTCGTACCCCTCGTGGTTCGCGGGCTCTGACACCGGTTGGTCGGACCCGCCGCCGCCGTCTTGACATCCCGCGCCGGAGATTTTCCCGGTTCCGGCGTCAAGAAGCCCTCGCCCGCTCCGACCCACCGGCGACACGTCGAGAGAACAGGGGCTTCGGATATGCGGACCGACCGGGCGTGGCTGGGGGCGGCGCTCCTCATGCTGCCGACCTTCCTCGTCGCCATGGACACGACGGCGCTGCTCCTGGCGCTGCCACGGCTGAGCGCCGACCTGGGCGCCACCGGCGTCCAGCAGTTGTGGATCAGTGACGGCTACGGATTCCTGGTGGCCGGCATGGTCATCACGATGGGCACGCTCGCCGACCGGATCGGCCGCCGGAGGCTGCTGGTCACCGGCGCGGCGGCGTTCGCGGTGCTGTCGGTCGTGGCGGCCTTCGCGACCGACCCGCTGACGCTGATCGCCGTGCGTGCCCTGCTGGGCGTCGCGGGCGCGACCCTGGCACCGGCCACCCTCGCCCTGCTCACCACCCTGTTCGAGGACGAACGACGGCGCGGGAAGGCGATCGCGGTCTGGGCGGCCTGCCAGTTCACCGGCGGCGCGCTCGGACCCGTCCTCGCCGGGGTGCTGCTCCAGCACTTCTGGTGGGGGTCGGTGTTCCTGGCCGCCGTACCGGCGATGGCGCTGCTGGTGCTCGCCGGGCCCGTCCTCCTGCCGGAGTCCCGCAGCGACCGGGCCGGACGGCCCGACCCCGCCGGCGTCGGGCTGTCGCTCGCGGCGGTGCTCCTGATCGTGTACGGCATCAAACAGCTGACCGTCGAGAACGCGGGGGCCGCGCCCTCGGTGACCCTCGTCGTCGGCGCGGCCCTCGGAGCCCTGTTCGTACGTCGGCAGCTGCGGTCGGAGCAGCCGTTGCTGGACCTGCGGCTGTTCCGCGACCGCACGTTCACGGCCGTGATCGTCGCGCTGGTCTTCGCAGGCATCGCCATGGCCGGTACGGGCCTGCTGGTGACCCAGTACCTGCAGAGTGTGCTGGGGTTCTCGCCGATCGCGTCGGCGGCGCTGTTCGCGCCCATGGGCCTGGGCGTGGCGGCGGGCACCATGGCCGCCCCGGCGTTGGCCCGGCGGATGACGCCGACGACCGTGATCGCCGGTGGGCTGGCCGGGTCGGCGCTGGGCGGCCTGCTGCTGGCCGGTGCCGCCGGGGCACGCGCCCTGCCGCTGGTGATGATCGGCATCACCGTGCTGGCGCTGGGCACCGGCCCGCTGTTCGCGCTGGGCACGGGGCTGATCGTCGGATCCGTGCCACCGGAACGCGCGGGCTCGGCGGCGTCGATGTCGGAGACGGGGAGCTACTTCGGCGGTTCGCTCGGCTTCGCGCTACTCGGCACGGTGGCGGCGGTGGTCTACCGCAGCCGAACGGACGGCACGTCCGACTCGCTGGCCGGTGCGATCGCCGCCAGCCGCCACCTTCCCGCCGACCAGAGCGCGGAACTGCTGCACACCGCACGCGAAGCCTTCACCACCAGCCTGCACGTCACCGGCATCATCGCGGCGGTCATCTTCACCGGACTGACCGCCCTGACCCTGGCAAACCGGCCC
>DATADI010000705.1:0-9556 GCA_036258615.1 Thermomonospora sp.
GTCGGGCCGGGTGGACTGGTACGCCTTCCAGGCCCCCAGCGGCGCCTTGCTGCCGTCGGCGGCGGCGCGCACGACGCAGACCCCGGCGGCGTGCAGGGCCAGGGCCGCCCGCAGCGGCGACGGCCCGGCGGCGGGCGGCCCTGGCCCTGCACGCCGCCGGGGTCTGCGTCGTGCGCGCCGCCGCCGACGGCAGCAAGGCGCCGCTGGGGGCCTGGAAGGCGTACCAGTCCACCCGGCCCGACGAACCGACGGTCCGGGAGTGGTTCGCCGACGGCCATCCCGGGGTCGGCGTGGTCACCGGGACGGTCTCCGGTGGCCTGGAGATGTTCGAGCTGGAGGGGCGGGCCGTCGCCGCGGGCGTGCTGGGCGCGCTCCGGGAGGCGGCCGAGGCCCGGGGCCTTGCGGACCTGTTCACCCGGCTCACCACCGGCTACGTCGAGATGACGCCCGGCGGCGGCGTGCACCTGCTGTACCGGGTGGACGGCCCGGCGCTGCCCAGCGTCCGGCTGGCCCGGGACGGAGACGGGCAGGTGCTGATCGAGACGCGGGGCGAGGGCGGCTTCGTCGTCGTCGCGCCCTCGCACGGGCCGGTGCATCCGACCGGCCGGGCGTGGGCGCTGCTGCGCGGCGGCCCGGCCGAGATCCCGACGATCGGCCCCGGGGAACGCGCCGCGCTGCACGAGCTGGCCAGGTCCTTCGACCGCACACCGGCACCTGCCGCGCCCGTACGGCCGCGTCCGGCGACGCCCCGTGAGGACACGGCGCCGGGTGACGCGTTCAACGCCTCGGCGCGGTGGGAGGACATCCTCGTCCCCCACGGCTGGACCGAGGTCTACACCCAGGGCGGGGAGACGTACTGGCGGCGGCCCGGCAAGACGTCCGGCGTCTCGGCCACCACCGGGTACGGCGACGGCGGCGACTGGTTGTACGTGTTCTCCACCAGCACGCCGTTCGAGCCGGAGCGCACCTACACCAAGTTCGCCGCGTACGCGGTGCTGGAACACGGCGGCGACTACTCCAGGGCGGCGCGGTCGCTGGCCGCGCGCGGCCTGGGCTCCCGCCGCCCGGCCGGTGGCGGCGCGGTGACGGTGAACGAGCCGCCGCGGTACTCGCTGTCGGACGACGGGAACGCGCTGCGGCTGGTGGACGCGCACGCCGACCGGCTGCGCTACTGCCCGCAGCGCGGCCAGTGGCTGATCTACGAGGGGCACCGCTGGCGGTGGGACCACGTGGAGCACGTCCGGGAGCTGGCCCGCGCCATCGCCCGGGGCCTGCCCGACGCCGACCGCGCCGAGCACCGGCACCGGCGGCGCAGCCTGTCGGCCGCCGGGATCGCGGCGATGGTGCGTCTCGGCCAGTCCGACGCCCGGGTGGTGGTGGACGTGGGGTCGCTGGACGCCAGGCCGTTCGAGCTGAACACGCCCGCCGGGGTCG
This sequence comes from Thermomonospora sp., assembly GCA_036258615.1. GTDB lineage: Bacteria > Actinomycetota > Actinomycetes > Streptosporangiales > Streptosporangiaceae > Thermomonospora. The sequence goes on from DATADI010000705.1 coordinate 1,435, forward strand.
CGGACCTGCGCACCGGGGAGCTGCGGCCCGCCGACCCGGCCGGGATGCACACCCGCTCCACCGCCGTCGCGCCCAGTGAGGCCGTCCCGCACCGCTGGCTGGACTTCCTGGCGACCACGTTCGCGGGCGACCCGGCGCTGACGGCGTTCGTGCAGCGGCTGCTGGGCCTGTCGCTGGTCGGCCGGGTGATGGAGCAGGTGCTGCCGTTCTGCCACGGCGCCGGCGCCAACGGCAAGACGACCCTGCTCGGGGTGGTGCAGCGGCTCGTCGGGCTCGGCGACGACGGATACTCGATCTCCGCCCCGGCCGAGCTGCTGCTGTCGACCGCGATGACCGGGCACCCCACCGAGATCGCCCGGCTGGCCGGGGCGCGCCTGGTGGTGACCAGCGAGCTGGACGAGGGCCAGCGGTTCGGCGAGGCGAAGGTCAAGCTGCTGACCGGCGGCGACACCCTCAGCGGCCGGTTCATGCGGCAGGACTTCTTCAGCTTCACGCCCACGCACACCCTGTGGCTGCTCGCCAACCACCAGCCCCAGGTCCGGGTCGGCGGCCCGGCGTTCTGGCGGCGGCTCAAGCTGCTGCCGTTCCTGCACGTGGTGCCGCCCGAGCGGCGCGACCCCGGGCTGGAGGACCGGCTCGTGGAGGAGGAGGGGCCGGCGATCCTCGGCTGGCTGATCCGCGGCGCCGCCGACTACTTCGCCCACGGGCTGTCCGAGCCGGAGTCCGTGCGGTCGGCGACCCAGGCGTACGCCAGCGACCAGGACTCGATCACGCGGTTCGTGGAGGAGCGCTGCCAGGTCGGCGAGCACCACCAGCAGCACATGCGGGTGCGCGTCGCCGAACTGCGCGCGGCCTACGAGACGTTCTGCCGCCAGGACGGGGAGAACCCGGTGACCGCCAAGGCGCTGACGCTGGCGCTGCGCAGCCGCTTCGGCGTCGCCTCCGAGCGCTCGCCCAGCGCCCGGTTCTACGTCGGCATCCGGCTGGCGGACGGCGACGCGCAGGACGCGTCCGGGCCCGAGGCGCTCGGGTGGGCCTCATGAGTGACAGGTCGCGCCCCTCGCGGACGGGTTCGCGGGGCGGATCCGGCGGCGGGTCCTTCGTGCCGGGAACGGCGGCGGCATCCGTCAGACCAGGGCTGAACCGGTCATCCACGCGGCGGCTTCGGGCGGTCCATGACGGATCGGACGGATATGACAGGTCACCGGACCGAACCACCGGGATCACGCCCACGGAGGAGACACGTCCCAGCCGGAGGGCGTCATCCGTCACTCGCGTCACGCTGTCGGCTCCCGGCCTCCGGGCGAGGCCGGAACGCTGCCGCCACTGCGACGCCCTGGTCGTCCGGGCCCTCGACGCGCCCGTCGCCGGGATCGACACGCGCTGCGACCCCCTGCCGCTGGACCTCGTCCAGGAGCTGGCGGCGCTGTGCCGCGGCCGGCGCACCTTCGACGCCGTTCCGGTCGCGGGCGGCCTCGAACTGGTGCCCCGCGACCCGACGCGCATCCGCTCTCGCGCCCATCCGGTGCTGGCCGCCCATCGCTGCCCCGGCCCGGTGCCGGGCTGGGCGATGTCCTGGCGGCCTCCGCGCCCGGCCGCAGCCGACGACAACCCACCGTTCTAGGAGCCGCCATGCAACCCGTCCTTCCCGCCCGGATCGCCGAGCAGCTCGCCGAGATCCGGGAACGCTGGGGCGACGTGCTGACCGCCCGCCTTCCGGGCACCCCCCGCCCCTGGGCCGAGCCGACCCTGACGCCCGAGGAACGCGCGCTGCGGGACGCCCAGGCCCGTGCCGAACGCCAGGAGCGCCTGCAGCTCGTCCGGCAGGGCATCGACCCGGCGGGGTACGCGCGCTCGGCCGCCCGCGAGGACGTTCTCGACGTCATCGTGGAGGTCGAGCACGGCCTGGTCCTGCTGGAGGACGCCGTCCGCGAGCGCCTGGGCCGCACCCGGCTGTGCGAGCGGTGCCGCCACGAGGCCGACGAGCACCGCGAGGCCTGCCGGGTGACCGGCTGCTCCTGCCCCGGTCACCGCCTGGCCCGCGGGCTCGGCGTCGCTCCGCGCGCGACGGTCCCGCCGGGGGCGATGCACTGGGCCTGTGTGTGGCTGACCGACCAGCTCCCCGCGATCGTGACGGACGCGACGCTGGCCGAGCACGTCGCCGACGAGGTGGCCCGGCTGCACCGGCTCGTCCTCGGCGTCCTCGGGCTCGTCGAGAACGGCACGCTCATCAAGGCGCCCTGCATCGGCTGCGACGGCGTCACCCCCGAGCAGCCCGAGGGCGGCGCGCTCACCCTCCGGCTCTACGCCGACGGCTACGTGCTCTGCCACAACCCGCTGTGCGACCCGCCCACCGACCTGTGCGGGTCCCGGCTGCGGGGCCGGCCGATGTGGCCGTACGAGGAACTGGAATGGCTCGCCGCGCGCCTCGACGACCGCGCCCGGTATATGCGGAAGCGGAGCATGTGACCTTTCCCGGAGACCGGTCGCCTTTTCCGCCACGCGCGCACGAGGCTTCCCCGCCGCACCGGCCGCCGGACACCCGCGCGTCCGCGTGCCGCACCCACGGCAAAGGGCGGTGCCCCAGGGGACTCCCCTGGGGCACCGCCGTTCCGCCGTGTGCCGAGACCTCAGCCCTGGGTCTCCTGCTTCCAGCACTTCGTGCAGTGGCGGACGAACCGGACACGGTCCTCCGACACGATCTCCTCGTCCCAGTTGGACCAGGAGTGGTCGCACTGCTGGTTCTGCGGCTTCGGCTCGTTCTTGTTACCCATCGGTATCACTCCGTTTCTCTGGTAATCGGTTCGCCGTCCGGTCCGTTTTCGCGGTGTCCGGTGTCGGCAGGGATGAATCTACGGACGGCCATCGGGAATGCGTACCGCCGAACGGGTGAATCCCGGCCCCCTTCGCGGCACGGCGTGAATGGCGGAGGCGGAATGTCGCGGCCACGCGCGCGTCAGGGGTTCCGTTCGGCCCCTCCGGGCCGGAAGATGCGGTCTGGGAGCGGCGGAGTCCACGCGCAAAGGGGCGACCCCCGAGAGGAACACCTCTCGGGGGCCGCCTTTTCTAGCGGAAGGTCACCGGCAGGGCGTCAGCGGACCCCGCTGCCGTGGCACGCCTGGCACGTGACCCTGGTGCCGGTCCTGGGGTCCCGGACGGTCCCCGTCCCGCTGCACGTGCCGCAGGCAACCGGTCCCGGCCCGCTGGGCTGATCGGCCATCTCGCTACTCCATTCCTTCGCGTGGACTCTTGCGTTGTCACCGGTTTCCGGGTTCCCCCGGAAGTCCCGGCACCGATGACGTTACGCGGGCACCGCCCGGAAGTAAGCCGCCGAATGGGTGAATCCGCGAGCGGTGCCCGGACCCCTGGAATGCGCGTGTACACGGGGCGGAGACAGGAAAACGTGCTCGCGCGCGCGTCGCGGAAAGCGTTCGCGAAAGCGAATATGTGACCGCGCGCACATTCCGCTTCCCCGGTCGGAAAGGTGCGGCGTAACGTTCGGGGCGTCCCGCAGGAAGCGGGGAGAACGAGTCGAAAGGAATCGGCCGTGCAGATCGAAATCCTGATGTGCGACCACAAGGACGTCTACGACGACCGGACGGTGTCCTGGGAGGAGGTCAAGGAGGGCCTCCAGCGGTTCCGGGGCAAGGACGGCGTTATCGTGCGGGCGCTCGGCGGGTACTCCTACCGCCTGGAGGTCAACGGTGAGGTGAAGGCGCAGTACAGGCCGTTGAACAAGCGGCCCGCCGCTCTGGTGGGCAAGGCCAGGATCCGGGTCTGACGCCCTGCGCCACCCCGCGACTGTGCCCGGTCTCCGGACCCGGAGGCCGGGCACACCGCTGTCCGGGGGCCGCCGGGACCACCCCCCGGCACCGCGCCCGCGCGCGGGCGTCAGGGCCGCCGGCCGGTTGACACCCGGCCGTCCACAGGTGATCATTGAGGGGTCTGTTCCGCATGCCTGAAAACAGGCGCCGAGCGTGACGTCACCGCTCCCGCCGCAGCGGAACCCCTCCGATCCCCTGGTCTTCGCCGTGCCGCGCTCCGTCGTCGGCGCCCCGCGAGAGGTGACGCATGCCCGAACCGGTCACCCAGCGGGACTACCAGCGCGTCCTCGAACTGCACGGGCAGGGCCTGTCCCGCAACGAGATCGCCCGGCGCGTCGGCCGGTCCGGCTCCACGGTCTCCCGGCTGGCCCGGGAGCTGGGCCTGTCGTTCGAGAACGGCGGCAAGGTCCGGTCCGCGCTCAAGGCGGCGCAGGCGTACAACGCCGCCCGCCGCGCCGAGCTGGCCCGCACGCTGCTCGACGACGCCCTGCGGCTGCGCCGGCGGCTGTGGGAGCCCAGTACGGTGCACGCCTTCGGGGGCCGCGACAACACCTTCACCGAGGCCCGCCTCGACGAGCCGCCGTACCGCGACAAGCGCGAGATCATGGCGGCCGTCGGCATCGCCGTCGACAAGAGCCTCCGCCTCGACGAGTACGACTCCGACGGTGGCGTCGAGGAGGCCCGCAGCCTGCTGACCGCCCTCGCGGAGGGACTGCGGCGCGCCGCCCCCGGGGACGAGCCCGATGCCCGTAGGTGAGCCCTCGCCGGGGTTGTCGGCGGCGCAGCTGCGCTCCGTCGCCGCCGCCGACGCCAGGATCAACGTCTGGCACGGCGCGATCCGCTCCGGCAAGACCGTCGCCAGCCTGCTGCGCTGGCTGATCTACCTGGCCGACCCGCCGCCCGGCGGCCTGTACGTCATCGCGGGCCGCACCATCACCACCATCGAGCGGAACGTCCTGGAGCCGCTGCGCGACGAGCGCCTGTTCGGCCCGGCCGCGCGGACCGTCCACCACACGCCCGGCTCGTCCACCGCCACCGTCCTGGGCCACAGGGTCCACCTGATCGGGGCCGGGGACGCGCGGGCCGAGGAACGGCTGCGCGGGATGACCTGCGCGGGCGCCTATCTCGACGAGGTGACGCTGCTGCCGGAGTCCTTCTGGACCCAGCTCCTGGGCCGCATGTCGGTGCCGGGGGCACGGCTGTTCGCCACCACCAACCCCGACGGCCCCGGGCACTGGCTCAAGCGGCGCTGGCTCGACCAGGCCCGCGAGCTGGACGTGGCCGCCTTCCGCTTCGGCGTCGAGGACAACCCGAGCCTGCCGGAGTCCTACCTCGACACGCTCGGCCGCGAGTACACCGGCCTGTGGCGCCGCCGGTTCATCCTCGGCGAGTGGTGCCAGGCCGAGGGCGCGGTGTACGAGTCCTGGGACCCCGCCCGGCACGTGGTGACCGACCTGCCGCGCATCACCCGCTGGCTCGCCGTCGGCTGCGACTACGGCACCGCCAACCCCTTCGCCGCACTGCTGCTCGGGCTCGGTGAGGACGGCCGCCTGTACCTGGTGTCGGAGTACCGCCACGACGCCGGCCGCGCCCACCGGCAGCGCACCGACGAGGAGTACTCGGCGGACCTGCGGGCCTGGCTGGCCGGGGTCCGGCGGCCCCGGGAGAGCGGGGACGTCCTCGGCGTCGAGCCGGAGTGGGTCTACGTGGACCCCTCCGCCGCGTCGCTGAAGGCGCAGTTGTGGCGGGACGGCCTGGCCAACGTCGCCGACGCCGACAACCAGGTCCGGGAGGGCATCCGGCTCGTGTCGTCCCTGCTGGCCACCGGCCGCCTCCTGGTGCACGCCTCCTGCCGGGGGTGGATCGGCGAGATCGGCGGCTACAGCTGGGACCCGGGGGCCGCGGCCAAGGGGCGGGACGCCCCGGTCAAGACCGACGACCATTCGCTGGACGCCGGGCGCTACGCCGTCAAGTCGGCGGAGTGGGCCTGGCGGCCCCTCCTGACCCCGAGGGAGTGAGCGTGCCCCTGGCCCCGGAGAACACCGCCTGGCCGCCCCCGCATCTCGACCGGCCGTACGCCGTCATGCGCGTCCACGACGCCTGGTACGGCGGTGACCGGGCGGAGCTGATCGCGGCGGGGCGGCACGGCGCCGACACCGTCGGCCCCCTCGCCCACGGGCGCCGCCGCCGGTTCTGGGACGAGCCGCCGCCCCCCGGGCAGCGCGACACCCGGGTCCATGTGCCGCTCGCCGCCGACATGGCCACCACCAGCGCCGACCTGCTGTTCAGCGAACCGCCGGTGCTGAGCGTGGACGACCCGGCCGCGCAGCGGCGGCTGGAGCGGATCGTCGAGGACGGCGGCGTGCACAACGTGCTGCTGGAGGCGGCGGAGATCTGCGCCGCGCTGGGCGGCGTGTACCTCAAGGCCGACTGGGACCTGGCCGTCGCGCCGCGCCCGGTCCTGGCGGTGGTGCACCCCGACTCGGCCGTACCGGAGTGGCGGTGGGGCGAACTCGTCGCCGTCACGTTCTGGCGGGTCGTCGAGGACGACGGCTCGGTCGTGCTGCGCTATCTGGAACGGCACGAGCCGGGCCGCATCGAGGCCGCGCTGTACCAGGGCGACCGGCACGGGCTGGGGGAGCGGCTGCCGCTGGCGGAGCACCCCGTCACCGCGGCGCTCGCCGAGGGCGCCGACGGCTCCGCGACCGGCGCGGTCAAGGAGACCGGGCTCGACCTGCTCACCGCCGTGTACGTGCCCAACATGCGGCCCAACCGGCGGCTGCGCGGCGAGCCCCACGGCCGCAGCGACTTCGACGGCGTCGAGGACCTGTTCGACGCGCTCGACGAGACCTGGACGAGCTGGCTGCGGGACCTGCGGCTCGCCCGTTCCCGCATCATCGTTCCGCAGGGCTACCTGCAGTCGCGGGGCCGTGGCGCGGGGGCCCACTTCGACCTGGACCGCGAGGTGTTCGAGGAGCTGAACATGCCGCCGAGCGGCGCTCCCGGCACCGGCGGCATCACCGTCAACCAGTTCGCCATCCGGGTCACCGAGCACGCCACCACCGCCGAGCAGCTCGTCCGCCAGGCCATCGCCGCCGCCGGGTACTCGGCGCAGACGTACGGGCTGATGGGCAACGTCCAGGCCACCGCGACCGAGGTGATCGCCCGGGAACGGCGGACGTTCCTCACCCGGGACCGCAAGGCGCGCTACTGGCGGCCCCAGCTCGGCCGGCTGGGGGAGCTGCTCCTGGCCCTGGACCGCGCGCTCGGCTTCAGCGCCGTCGTCCCCGCCCGCCCGAGGGTGGAGTTCGGGGACTCGGTGTCGGAGGACCCCAAGACCGTCGCCGAGACCGTGGACCTGCTCAGCCGGGCCGAGGCGGTCTCCACCGAGACCAAGGTGCGGCTGCTGCACCCGGACTGGACGCAGCAGCGCGTCGCCGACGAGACCCGTCGGATCCTGGCCGAGTCCGGCCGGGAGCTGCCCGACCTGGACGCGGTGTTCGGGGCGCTGCCGGGCGCGGGCGGAACCCCCTAGATGGGGCTGGACCCCGACCTCGTCGAGCAGCTCGCCGCCGAGCCGATCGAGCTGTACGCCGAGGCCGAGCTGGAACTGCTGGCAGAGGTCGCCCGCAGGCTCGGCGGTGACCTGGAGCTTCCCGACTGGGCCGAACGCAAGCTCGCCGGGCTGACCGCGCTGCGCGCCCAGGCCCAGGCGACCCTGGAACGGCTCGGCCGTGCGGGGGAGGAGGCCGCCCGGCGGGCGCTGGCCAGGGCCTACCAGGCCGGTGGCCAGAGCGCCCTGTCGGAGGTCGCGCGCCTGTCGAGCCCCCGCTCCCGCCGGGGCCGCCGTGATCTGGCCGCCGTGTCGCCCGACGTGCCCGGAGCGGGCGCGCTGGCCCGGCTGGTCGCCGAACTGGTGGCCGGGCTGCGCGGGCTGCGCGCCCCGATCCTGCGGGCCGTCGAGGACGCCTACCGCGACGTCGTCGCCCGCGCGTCCGCCCCGGTCCTGCTCGGCACCGGCACCCGCCGCACCGCCGTGCGCCGGGCGCTGGAGGAGTTCGCCCGGCGGGGCGTCACCGGCTTCCGTGACCGGCGGGGACGTGCCTGGGACCTGGCGTCCTACACCGAGACGGCCCTCCGGACGGCGACCGCCCGCGCGGCCGTCGCGGGCCACCTCGACCGGCTCGCCCAGGCGGGGGAGGACCTCGTCATCGTCTCCGACGTGCCCGGTGAGTGCGGGCGGTGCCGTCCCTGGGAGGGGGCGGTGCTGTCGATCTCCGGCCGCGACCGCGGGAACG
>DATADI010000706.1:0-18443 GCA_036258615.1 Thermomonospora sp.
GTGAGACACGTCACAGGGCGCCGTCGTCCGGTACGGCTCAGCCGGTCCGCAGCACCGCGCCGGTGCGCTCGGCCGCCACGGCGACGGCGGCGTCCCGGGCGGCACCGGCCTCCTCGGCGGTGAGGGTACGGTCCGGGGCGCGGAACCGCAGCGCGAACGCCAGCGACTTGCGGCCCTCCCCGACCTGCTCACCGGTGTAGACGTCAAACAGCCGGATCGACTCCAGCAGCTCCCCGGCCCCCTCGCGCAGGGCGTCCTCCACCTCGGCGGCCGGACGGGCCTCCTCGACCACCAGCGCGACGTCCTGGGTGGCGGGCGGGTAGGTGGACACGTGCGGCGCCCGGACCGGGCCGAGCGGGGCCAGCCGGTCCAGCTCCAGCTCCATCGCGGCGGTCCGCGGCGGCAGCCCGTACGCCTGCACGACCCGGGGGTGCAGCTCACCGGCGTGCCCGACGAGCGTCTCCCCCGCGTACAGGGCGGCGCACCGCCCCGGGTGCCAGGGGGCGTGCCGGTCGGCGCGGACGGTCAGCTCGGTGCCGGTCTCGCGGGCCACCGTGCGGGCCGCCTCGATGGCGTCCGCCCAGCTCGCCGCGCGGCCCTCGCCCCACCACCCGGCGGGCTCGGCCTTCCCGGCGAGGACGACGCCGACCCGCAGCGGCTGGTCGGGCAGCGCGGCGTCCACCGAGGCGACCTCCTCGGGCGTCGGCCCGCGGTCCACCGCCAGCCGGGGCGCCCGCGCCGGGGCGCCCTCCCGCGGCCGGAACACCAGCCCCATCTCGAACAGCGCCACGTCGCCGAAGCCGCGCCCGGCGTTGCGGGCCAGCGCCCGCAGCAGGCCCGGCAGCAGGGTGGTGCGCAGCAGCGGCTCGTCCTCCGACATCGGGTTGGCCACCCGCAGCGCCCGCCGCCGGGCGTCGTCCGCGTCGAGCTGGAGGGCGTCCCAGTCACCGGCGGACACGAACGGGAAGCTCGGCGCCTCCACGTACCCGGCGGCGGCCAGCGCCCGGCCGACCCGGCGGCGCTGCCGCTGCGCGGGCGTCAGGCCCTGCCCGGCGACCGGGCGGGGCGGCCGGGCGGGGATGTTCTCGTAGCCCTCCAGCCGGATGACCTCCTCGGCGAGGTCGTTCGGGTCGGTGAGGTCGGGACGCCACGACGGCGGAACCACCGCCAGCTCCTCCTCGCCGGTCACCGCGCAGCCGACCTCGGTGAGCCGCCGCACCACCGTGTCGCGCCCGTACCGCACGCCGGCGACCCGGTCGGGGTGGTCGGCGGGGATGGTGATCACGGCGGGCTCGACCGGGGCCTCGGCGTGCGTCACGCCCGGCAGCATCTGGGCCCCGCCCAGCTCGGCGAGCATCCGGGCGGCCCGGTACGAGGCGTACAGCGGCAGCTCGCGGTCCACGCCGCGCTCGAACCGGTAGGACGCCTCGCTGTGCAGCCGGTGCCGCCGCACCATCCGGGCGACGCCGACCGGGTCGAAGTGGGCCGCCTCGATGACGATGTCGGTGGAGCGCTCGTCGATCTCGGTGGCCAGGCCGCCCATCGTGCCGGCCAGCGAGATCGGGCCCGACTGGTCGGTGATGAGGACGTCCTCGGGGTCGAGGGCGCGGGTGACGTGGTCGAGGGTCTCCAGCTTCTCCCCCGACCGGGCCCGCCGCACCACGATCTCGCCGGTCAGCTTGCCCCGGTCGAAGGCGTGCAGCGGCTGGCCCAGCTCCAGCATCAGGTAGTTGGTGACGTCCACGGCCAGCGACACCGGCCGCATGCCCGCCCGGTGCAGGCGCACCCGCATCCACATCGGGGTCTGCGCCGCCGGGTCGAACCCGCGGATCTCCCGCAGCACGAACCGGTCGCAGGCGGTGGGGTCGCCGATGCTCGCCGGGTAGGACGCCTCGGCCTCGGCGGGCAGCTCCACCCGGGCCGGGTCGCGGAACTCCACCCCGTAGGCGGTCGCGGCCTCGCGCGCCACCCCCCGGATCGACAGCGCGTAGCCCCGGTCGGGCGTCACGGCGATGTCGAGGATCTCGTCACGCAGGCCCAGCAGCTCGATCGCGTCCGCGCCGACCTCGGGCTCACCCGGCAGCACCAGGATGCCGCTGTGGTCGTCGCCGATGCCCAGCTCGCGGACCGAGCAGATCATGCCCTCCGACATGCGCCCGTACGTCTTGCGCGCGCCGATCGCGAACCCGCCGGGAAGCTCCGCCCCCGGCAGCGCCACCACCACCAGGTCGCCCTCGGCGAAGTTGCGGGCACCGCAGATGATGCCCTGCGGCTCGGGGTTGCCGACGTCGACCCGGCAGTACCGGATCGGCTTCTTGAACTCCGTCAGCTCCTCGATCTCCAGCACCCGGCCCACCACCAGGGGGCCGGTGACGTCGTGCCCGGCGGGCTCGACGGTCTCCACCTCCAGCCCGGCGGCGATCAGCCTGGCGGCCAGGTCACGGCCGGTGACGCCGGCGGGCAGCGCGACGTGCTCGCGCAGCCAGGACAGCGGGACCCGCATCAGATCTCCATCCCGAACGGCAGGGCGAACCGCACGTCGCCCTCCACCATGTCGTGCATGTCCTCCACGCCGTGCCGGAACATCAGCGTCCGCTCCACGCCCAGCCCGAACGCCCAGCCGCTGTAGCGGTCCGGGTCGACGCCGCAGGCCACCAGCACCCGGGGGTTGACCATGCCGCAGCCGCCCAGCTCGATCCAGCCCTCGGAGCTGCACGTGCGGCAGGCGGGGGCGCCCGGCGCGACCGACGCGCCCCGGCACACGAAGCACTCCATGTCCACCTCGGCCGACGGCTCGGTGAACGGGAAGTACGACGGGCGCATCCGCACCGCCAATCCCTCGCCGAACATGCCCGCCACGAACGCGTCGATGGCCCCCCGCAGGTCCGCCATCGTCAGGCCCTCGTCGATCGCCAGGCCCTCCAGCTGGTGGAACACCGGGCTGTGCGTGGCGTCCAGCTCGTCGGTGCGGTACGTGCGGCCCGGCACCACCACGTACACCGGCAGGGGGCGCGTCAGCAGCGACCGCACCTGCACCGGGGAGGTGTGGGTGCGCAGCACCAGCCCGGTGTCCTCCGACTCCACGAAGAACGTGTCCTGCATGCTGCGCGCCGGATGGTCGGGGCCGAAGTTCAGGGCGTCGAAGTTGAACCACTCGGCCTCGACCTCGGGGCCCTCGGCGATCTCGAAGCCCATCGAGACGAACACGTCGGCCATCCGCTCCTGGATGGTGGTCAGCGGGTGGCGGGCACCGCGCGGCGCCCGGTCCCACGGGAGGGTGACGTCGACGGTCTCCTCGATGAGGACCCGCTGGTCGCGCTCGGCCTCCAGCTCGGCCTGGCGGCGCTTGAGCGCCTGCCCGACCGCCCCGCGGGCGGCGCCGATCCGCTTGCCGGCCTCGGCGCGGGCGTGCGGCGGCAGCGCGCCGATCTCCCGGTTGGCCAGCGCGAGCGGGGACCGGTCGCCGGCGTGCGCGAGGCGGACCGCCTTGAGCGCCTCGAGGTCGGCGGCGCCGGCGATGGCGGCCAGCGCCTCGTCGCGGGCCCGGTCCACTTCCTCCGGGCTCAGCGCACTGACCTCGACGGGGTCGTACGACTTGTTGGGTGCAGACATGGTGGTGACAACTCCAGCCAGGGCGTGATCGCCCGCGAGTCTAGTGGTACCTGCCGGAACAGGCGGGGAGACGGTGCAGCCCGCGCGGCGGGCTCCCGGTCAGGCGTAGTCGGGAGCGCCGGCGGGCACGGTAAATCGGAACTCGGCCCCGCCGCCGGGGGCGCGCCGCACCGCGATGGTGCCGCCGTGCGCCTCCACCAGTCCCTTGACGATGAACAGACCGAGGCCGGTGCCGCCGCGCCGGTTGCCGCCGGGGCCGCGCCAGAACTGGCGGAACACCCGCTGCGCCGCCTCGGGCGGGATGCCCTCGCCCTCGTCGCGCACCGACACCGCGGCCCCCAGGCCGTCCGGAGCCGACACCCGCTCGATCACGATTGTCACAGTACCAGCGCCGTGCCGGACGGCGTTCTCCAGCAGGTTGCCGAGGATCTGGTCGATCTTGTCCGGATCCAGCCACATCTCCGGCAGCACGTCGTCGGCCACCAGCCGGAACCGGTCCTCCGGGTCGCCGGCCGCCACCCGCCCGGCGATCACCTTGCGGGCCTCCTCGGCCAGGTCCACCACCTGGCGGCGCATCTCCAGCCGCCCGGCCTCGATCCGCGACACGTCCAGCAGCTCGGTGATCAGCCGGGTCACCCGGTCGGCGTCGGCGTTGACCGTCTCGAGCATGACGCGCTTCTGGTCGTCGTTGAAGCGGTGCCACTTGGCCAGCAGCGTGGCGGTGAAGCCCTTGACGCTGGTCAGCGGGGAGCGCAGCTCGTGCGCCACGGTCGAGACCAGGTCGGCGCGGTCGCGTTCCTGGCGGGCGCGGCGCGCGGCGTCCCGGAACGACACCGTGAAACGTTCCACCGAGCCGTCGGGGGCCCGCCGGTAGGCCGCCGTCACGAGCAGCTCGGAACCCCCGGCCAGGAACAGCGGCCGTTCGGGATGCCGGGTGCGGGTGGCCAGGCCGCCGTAGGGGTCCAGGCACTTCCACCAGTCCCGGCCCTCGGCGTCGTGCAGCGGCAGGACGTCGCGGAAGTCGCGGCCGAGGGCGGCGGCGGGGGCGACGCCGGTCAGCCGGGCGGCGGCGCGGTTGAACACCACCACCCGCGCCCGCGCGTCGGCCACCAGCAGACCGTCGGGCAGCTCGTCGGCCGGGATCTCCGCCGGCCGGGGGGCGGGCACGGCGGGCCGCGACACGTGCGAGGAGTGTCGGTCACCCACCAGCGCCTCCAGAGCACCCGTGCAACGCGGCCTGTCGGAAGAGACTCTATAGCGAGACGGCACGGTCACGGGACCACAGAAACGCCTTACCCGCAAGGGTTCGCGGCCCGCGACGGGCCGGTCAGCTCAGGGACGAGGTCCGTCCCGCCGCGACGGCCTCGGCGACCGTGTCGTACAGCGGGAACACCCGGTCCAGGCCGGTGACGCGGAACAGCCTGCGCTGCGCCGGGCGGACCCGGGCCAGGCTGAGCTCGCCGCCCCGGGCGGCGAGGTGGTTGTGCACGCCGACCAGCGTGCCCAGCCCGGTGGCGTCGCAGAACCGCACGCCGCCGAAGTCGACCACCAGGCGCGGCCGGCCCGCGACGGCCGGCGTGTCGGCCAGCTCGACCAGGCGGGTGCGCAGCGGGCGGGCGGTGCGCAGGTCGATCTCGCCGGCGACCTCCACCACGGGGAACCCGCCGGCGGAGCCGAGGGCGACGGTCAGGCCGGTCTCGTCACCGGCGGGCAGGGGCGGGCCGGCGGCCGGCCGGCAACGCGGTACGGCCGCGGACGAGCGCGGCCCCTTACGGAGTGAACGCGGCACCTGAGGCGCCTTCCTGTCGTCGATCATCCTCGCCCCCTTGTCGCGGCGTCGTCACCGCTCCTCCGGTCACCGTAGGCACCGGATGAGACGCGCAGAATCCCTCGTCAGGCGGGTCCGCCGCTCCTCCTTGGGAACGACCCCGCCCACCGGGCACCTGCTGGATGGTGAAATTCTCACCGACCATCCTGGCAGGGACGGCACACGCGAAGATCGTCGGTGGGCGTCCGGAAACGGTCAGGGTTTCCGGGACGGCGAGGCAACCATCGGCCCCCGTCCGACGTTGTCGCCGCCCGCCGCCCGACGGGACCGCCGCTCCGGCCGCCGGGCTAGTCCCGGTCGGCGGACGCGGCGCCGGGTACGGGGCGATCGGAGTACCCGGTGCGCTGGGCGCGGGCGGAAGCATACAGACAGACCGCCGCGGCCGTGGCGAGATTGAGGCTCTCGGCCCGCCCGTAGATGGGGACGCGCACGACCTCGTCGACCTGCCGGAGGATCTCCTCCGGCAGCCCCCACGCCTCGTTGCCGAAGACCCAGGCCGTGGGACGGGACAGCAGCCCGTCGTCCATGGCCGAGTCCAGGGTGCGGTCGCCCGCGCCGTCGGCGGCCAGCACGGTCAGCCCGGACTGGCGCAGCGCGGGGACCAGCGCGTCGAACCGGGGCCCGACCACGACCGGGAGGTGGAACAGGCTGCCCGCCGAGGCCCGCACGCACTTGCCGTTGTAGGGGTCCACCGACGCGTCGGTGAACACCACCGACTCCGAGCCCGCCGCGTCGGCGGTGCGCAGCACCGTGCCCGCGTTGCCGGGGTCGCGGACGTGCGCGAGCACGGTGACCAGCCGGGGGGCGGGCGCGAGGGCCTCGGGGAGCGCGACGTCCACGAAGGCGCAGACGGCCAGCAGGCCCTGGGGGGTGACGGTCTGCGCCAGCTCGGCCATGACCTCGCCGCTGACCCGCAGCACCGGCACGCCCGCCTGCTCGGCCGCCAGCACCAGGTCGCCGTGCCGGGACTCGGCCTCGGCGGTGGTGAACAGCTCCGACAGCACGCCGGGCAGCGCCAGCGCCTCCCGCACGGCCTGCGGCCCCTCGGCGAGGAAGCGGCGCTCGCGGTGCCGGAAGGTGCGCTTGGCGAGCCGGCGCGCCGACTTCACCCGGGGCGACCGGATGGAGGTCAGCTCACGGCCCGCCATGCTCCCCGCGCCCCTTCTGCCGTCGATGCTCAGGCGGCCTTGGTGTCCTGCGCCGGCAGCGACTCCTTGGCCAGCTCGACCAGGGTCTTGAAGACCTCGGGCTCGTTGACCGCCAGCTCGGCCAGCATGCGGCGGTCGACCTCCAGCTCGGCGGCCTTGAGGCCCTGGATGAACCGGTTGTAGGTCATGCCGTTGGCGCGGGCGGCGGCGTTGATCCGCTGGATCCACAGCCGGCGGAACTGGCCCTTGCGGTCCTTGCGGTCCCGGTAGGCGTAGGTCATCGAGTGGAGCATCTGCTCCTTGGCCTTGCGGTACAGCCGCGACCGCTGGCCCCGGTAGCCGCTGGCCCGCTCGAGGACGACCCGACGCTTCTTGGCGGCGTTGACCGCCCGCTTCACACGTGCCACGTGTCAATCTCCTTCACGGAAGGCCGGTCCGGTGGGGCCCGGCCGATGTCGAGGTCGAGGTCGGGACGAGGGCTACTTGCGCAGCAGCTTCTTGATCATCTTGGTGTCGGCGTCGGCGACCACGACCCGGCCGTCCAGCCGGCGGGTGCGCTTGGAGGGCTTGTGCTCCAGCAGGTGGTTGCGGTTGGCGCGGCGGCGCGTCACCTTGCCCGAGCCGGTCAGCTTGAAGCGCTTCTTGGCACCGCTGTGGGTCTTGGTCTTCGGCATGGTCGCCGTCGTCTCCTTCTTGCCTCGTCCCGCGCGGGCGCGCGGGCGTGCGCGAGCGGGGCGCCCGCCATGGGTCACATGGCGGCGCGCCCGTTCGGCGCACCGGATGATACGTGCAGGTTCCGCCCCGCCGGGACCACGGGGGGCGGCCGGTCCGGGCACGGCACGGCCCGGACACGCGGACCAGGTCCGCGCGACGGCCCAGTCGCACAGGGGCGGCAGGACGGCCCCGGCCCGGGGCCGGAGGGCTCAGTCCTCGGTGCGGGCGCGCTCGCGCTCGGCGGCGCGCTCGGCCTTCGCCTCGGCCTTGGCCTCGGCCTTCTTCTTGTGCGGGCCGATGACCATGATCATGTTACGGCCGTCCTGCTTGGGCCGCGACTCCACGAAGCCGAGCTCCTCGACGTCGTCGGCGAGCCGCTGGAGCAGCCGGAAGCCCAGCTCGGGGCGGGACTGCTCACGCCCGCGGAACATGATCGTCACCTTGACCTTGTCCCCCGCCTTGAGGAACCGCACCACGTGACCCTTCTTGGTCTCGTAGTCGTGCGGGTCGATCTTCGGCCGGAGCTTGATCTCCTTGATGACCGTGTGCGCCTGGTTACGCCGCGCCTCGCGCGCCTTCATCGCGGACTCGTACTTGAACTTGCCGTAGTCCATCAGCTTCGCCACGGGCGGACGCGCGGTGGGCGCCACCTCCACGAGGTCGAGGTCGGACTCACGCGCGAGTTCGAGTGCCTTGACGATGGGAACGATGCCCACCTGTTCGCCGTTCGGGCCGACGAGCCGGACCTCGGGCACGCGAATGCGGTCGTTGATACGCGGTTCGGCGCTGATTCGGACCTCCTTGGGGCCGTCACTGTGGTCGCTTTCGTGCCGACCGGCCGCAAGGGGCTCTCACGTGAAAAGCCCCGCACGACTCACATGCGGGGCCACCATCGGTCGTCCGGACGGCCGGAGCCGCCGACGCTCGGCGGTGCGGTCTGGGCGCCGCCGGGGCGCCGCGGACCGTCCGCCGGACCGATGACCCTCCGGCCTGAACGGCCGGACAGGTGGGAGTGGCCTCCGCTTGAGCACCCGGAGGTCTGAGGCCCCCGGGTCGGTCAGCGAGTAAGACTATCAGTTCTGCGTCCACTCTACCGCATCGCCCACGGACCGGAACGGCCCGCGCTTGCCATGTGCAGATAAGCGATATATAAAGTTCATATGAGCAGTGCGATGCGGGAACCGACCTTCCTCATCCTGACCGCGCTGGCCGACCGGCCGCTGCACGGCTACGGGATCATCACCGACGTGGCCCGGATCTCCGAGGGCCGCGCGCGGCTGCGGGCCGGGACGCTGTACGCCGCGCTCGACCGGCTGCAGACCGACGGCCTGGTGGCGCCCGACCACGAGGAGGTGGTGGAGGGCCGCCTGCGCCGCTACTACCGCATCACCCAGGACGGCGCGGCCGAGCTGTCCGCCGAGGTGGACCGGCTGCGCCGCCGGGCCGATATCGCCGCCCGCCGGCTCGCCGCGCTGCGCCCGCCGCCCGCCAACGCCTCCCCCGCCTGACCGGCCCCGCGACCACGGAACCCGTCCTGAACGGAAGTCAGCGCCGGGCCAGCTCGGCCTCTCCGGCGGCGCGCATGGCCTCCACGGGGACGTCCCGGCGTCCGGTCATCGCGGCGACCTGCCCGACGGCCTGGTGCAGCAGCATGGGGAAGCCGCCGACCACCGTGCCGCCCGCCGCCGCGACGGCGCGGGCCAGGCCGGTCGGCCAGGGGGCGTACACCACGTCGAACAGCGCGGCCCCGGACCGGGCGACGACCTCGGCGTACGGGTCGGCGGCGGTGCCGGGCAGGGTGGACACGACCAGGTCGGCGGGCAGCGCCTCCGGAAGGGCGTCCAGGGTGGTCACCCGGACGGCCAGCCCGAGGCGTTCGCCGACGGACCGGGTCTCCTCCGCGCGGGCGGGGTCGCGGACGGCCACCGTCACCGTGGTCAGCCCCAGGTCGCCGAGCGCGGCCAGGGCCGAGGCCGCCGTGGCGCCCGCGCCCAGCACGACCGCCGAGCCGGGGGCGGTCACCCCCGCCTCCGTCAGCGCGGTGACGATGCCGTAGACGTCGGTGTTGTCGCAGTACCGGCGCCCGTCCCGCAGCACGAGCGTGTTGGCGCCGCCGACGGCCACGGCCAGCTCCGAGGCCTCGTCCACCAGCTTCAGCACCGTGCGCTTGAGCGGCATGGTCAGCGAGAACCCGGCCCACTCGGGGCCGAGCCCGTCCAGGAAGGACGCCAGGCCCGCCTCGTCGCACTCGATCGCGTCGTAGGTCCAGCCGTCCAGGCCCATCGCGGCGTACGCGGCGCGGTGCAGCGCCGGCGACAGCGAGTGCGCGATCGGCGAGCCCAGCACGGCGGCGCGGGGCACTAGTTCCCCCCGTTGCGTCGGCGCATGTAGTCGTTGAACTTCTGCACCAGCCGGTCGTGCTGCTCCTGGGTCTCGGCGAACTCGGTGATGCCCTTGTCGGGGTTGGTGGTGACGAAGTACAGCCAGTCGCCCGACTTGGGCTTGAACACCGCCTCGATCGCCTTGGCGCCGGGGTTGGAGATGGGACCCGGCGGCAGCCCGTGGTTGCGGTAGGTGTTGTAGGGGCTGGAGGTGTTCAGCTCGTCGTGCGTGGCGGCGATGCCGAACTTGTTCAGCGCGTACATGACGGTGCTGTCCATCTGGAGCTGCATGCGCTTCTTGAGCCGGTTGTAGATGACCCGGGAGATCTTCGGCATGTCGCTGGGCTTGCCGCTCTCGGCCTGGATGATGCTGGCCATGGTGAGGACCTTCTCCGGGGTGGTCCCGGCCTGGCGGGCCTTGTCCTCCAGCTCCATGTCCTCGGTGACCGTCTTGAACCGGTCGACCATCGTCTTGAGGATCGACTCGGCGGTGCCCTCGGGGTCCAGGTCGTAGCGGCCCGGCCACAGGAAGCCCTCCAGCTTGCCGTCGGCGTAGGACGGCAGGTCCAGGGCGGACGGGTTCTCCTGGACGGCCTTGAAGTCCTCGCGCGGAATGCCGGTCTTCTTCGCCAGCAGCTCGATGACCTGGGAGACCCGCAGGCCCTCGGGGATGGTGAGCTGGTTGCCCGCCCGTGAGGAGGGATCCAGCAGCAGCGCCAGCGCGGCGGCGCCGGACATCTTCTTGCGCATGGCGTAGAAGCCCGGCTGGATGCTGGCCGACCGGGGGTCCTTGTTGGCGGCCCGCACGTACGCCTTGCTGCTCTTGACGACGTCGGCGGCCGCCAGGCGGCGGCCGATGTCCTGCCCGGAGTCGCCCTCCTTGACCTGGACGGTGACCCGGCCGCTGCCCTGCCCGGAGTAGTCGGGGGTGGACAGCCGCTTCTCCAGGGCCACCAGGCCGAGCAGCCCGCCGCCGCCGAACACCGCCACCAGGAACGCCAGCGAGAACATCACCGCGGCGCGGCCGTTCATCTTCCGGCGGCGCTGCCGCTTGCGGGCGGTGACCGGGGTACGCCGGGCGTACCGGGCCTCGCCGGGGTGGTCGCCCCGGCCGGGTTCCTCGAACAGGTCCAGATCGTTCATCGGCGTCCTCGCACCGTCTCGCCGGGCGGACGGCCCGTCGTGCGTTCTCCGTCCAGCGCGGCCTGGAGCAGCACGACGGCGGCGGCCTGGTCGACCACCTGCCGCCGTGCCCGGCCGCGCACCCCCGACTGCCGTAGCCCGCTCTCGGCGGTGACCGTGGTGAGCCGCTCGTCGTACAGCCGGACGCCGTCGTCGGGCAGCAGGCCGGCCAGCCGGCCGGCGAGCGCCTCGGCGAACCGGCGCGCCTGGTCGGCGGCGGGCCCGGAACGTCCCGACAGCGAGGTCGGCAGGCCCACGACCACCTCGACGACCTCGTACTCGGCGACGAGTTCGGCGATGCGGTCCAGGTCGCCCCTGCCCCGCCGGACGGTCTCCAGCGGGGTCGCGAGGACGCCCCCGGGGTCGCTGCGCGCGACGCCGATGCGGACGCTGCCGACGTCGACGCCGAGCCGGGCGCCGGGCCTCACCGGCGCCTCACCTCCCGGCGCCGGGTCCGGCGGGGACATGATCCAGGCACATACCGAACAATACGGTCCGGGCGCCGAGCACGGTTCGAGATCACGCGGACCCGACTGCCCGTTCGACCGCGGCGAGCGCCTCGCCGATCGCGGCGGGGTTCGCGCCGCCGCCCTGGGCGAGGTCGTCCTTGCCGCCTCCGCCGCCGCCGAGGGCGCGGGCCGCGACGCCGACCAGCGCCCCGGCCTTCAGGCCCCGCTCGCGGGCGCCGTCGGTGACCGCGACCACCACGACCGGCCGGTCCTTGGGGACCCCGGTGACGATCACGACGGCGGGCCGGGCGGTGAGCCGGCCGCGCACGTCCACGGCGAGCCTGCGCAGGTCGTCGGCGCCGGTGCCGTCGGGCGCGCGGTGCGCCACGAAGGCGACCCCGCCGACGTCCTTGGCACCGTCGGCCAGGGAGCCCGCCACGGCCAGCACCTGCGCGGAGCGGAGCCGGTCGAGTTCCTTCTCGGCGTCGCGGAGCCGGCCGACGATCCCGGAGATCCGCTCGGGCAGCTCCTCCTTGCGGGTCTTGAGCTGCTCGGTGAGCTGGGCGACCAGCACGCTCTCGCGGGCCAGGAAGCGGAAGGCGTCGATGCCGACCAGCGCCTCGACCCGGCGGACCCCGGCGCCGATGGACGACTCGCCGAGCACCTTGATCAGGCCGAGCTGCCCGGAGCGGGCCACGTGGGTGCCGCCGCACAGCTCGCGGGAGTAGTCGCCGACCTCCACGACCCGGACCTCGTCGCCGTACTTCTCGCCGAACAGGGCCAGCGCGCCCATCGCGCGGGCCTCGTCGATGGAGGTGTGGAACGCCCGCACGTCCAGGTCGTTGACGAGGACCTCGTTGACCTCGTCCTCCACGTCGCGCAGGACGCTCGGCGGGACGGGGCCGGTGCTGGTGAAGTCGAACCGGAACCGGCCGGGCGAGTTCTCCGACCCGGCCTGCGCGGCGGACTCGCCCAGCGCCCGCCGGAACCCGGCGTGCACCATGTGGGTCGCGGTGTGCGAGCGGGAGATCGCCCGCCGCCGCTCGACGTCGATCTCGGCGTAGGCGGCGTCGCCGGTCCGGGCCTCGCCGCTGCGGACCTTCCCGCGGTGCACGATCAGCCCGGACAGCGGGGCCTGGACGTCGTGGACCTCGATCTCGGCGCCGTTGCCCAGCCGGATCACGCCGTGGTCGGCGAGCTGGCCGCCGCCCTCGGCGTAGAACGGGGTGCGGTCGAGGACGACCTCGACCTCGGTGCCCGCGCCGGCCGCCGGGACGGACACCCCGCCGACCAGCAGGCCCACCAGCCGGGCCTCGCCGTGGACGTCGTGGTAGCCGGTGAAGTCCACGCCGCCGCCGGAGCGGTCGAGCAGTTCGCCGAGCACGGACACGTCGAGGTTGCCGGTCTTCTTGGCGGCGGCGTCGGCCTTGGCGCGCTGCCGCTGCTCCTCCAGCAGCCTGCGGAAGCCCTCCTCGTCGACCGTCAGGCCCTGCTCGGAGGCCATCTCCAGGGTCAGGTCGATGG
The DNA here is from genome assembly GCA_036258615.1 of Thermomonospora sp. Classification (GTDB taxonomy): domain Bacteria; phylum Actinomycetota; class Actinomycetes; order Streptosporangiales; family Streptosporangiaceae; genus Thermomonospora. Next base: position 12,839 of record DATADI010000706.1, read on the forward strand.
GGAAGCCGTAGGTGTCGTGCAGGGTGAACGCCTGGGCCCCGGCGAGGGTCGCCCGGCCCGAGCGCTTGGTCTCCTCGACGGCGGCGTCGAAGATCGCGGTGCCGGTGCGCAGGGTCTGCAGGAACCGCTCCTCCTCCGCGTCGATCACCGTGTGGATGTTGGCGGCGGTGCGGACCAGGTCGGGGTACTGCTCGCCCATCGCGCCGACCGCGACGGCGGTCAGGTCGTGCATCAGCCCGGCGTCCTCGCCGCCCAGCAGCCGCAGGTTGCGGATGGCGCGGCGCAGGATGCGGCGCAGCACGTAGCCGCGGCCCTCGTTGGCGGGGATGATCCCGTCGGCGACCATCATGGTCCCGGCGCGGACGTGGTCGGCGATCACCCGCAGCGACACGTCGGCGCGCCGGTCGCGGCCGTACTTGGAGTGGGTCAGCTCGGCGGCCCGGTCGAGGACCTTCCACAGGGTGTCGGTCTCGTAGATGTTGTCGACGCCCTGCAGGATCGCGGCCATCCGCTCCAGGCCCATGCCGGTGTCGATGTTCTTGGCCGGGAGCGGGCCGGCGGTGTCGAAGTCGACCTTGCTGCGGACCGCCGACAGCTGCTCCTGCATGAAGACGAGGTTCCAGACCTCCAGGTAGCGGTCCTCGTCGGCGACCGGGCCGCCCTCCCGGCCGTACTCGGGGCCCCGGTCGTAGTAGATCTCCGAGCAGGGCCCGCCGGGGCCGGGGACGCCCATGTGCCAGTAGTTGTCGGCCAGGCCGCGGCGCTGGATCCGCTCGGTGGGGACGCCGACCTTGCGGTGCCACAGCTCGGCGGCCTCGTCGTCGTCGAGGTAGACGGTGACCCAGAGGCGCTCCTCGGGGAAGCCGAACCCGCCGTCGGCCTCGGAGCGCGTCAGCAGCTCCCAGGCGAACGGGATGGCGTCCTCCTTGAAGTAGTCCCCGATCGAGAAGTTGCCCAGCATCTGGAAGAACGTGGCGTGCCGGGTGGTCTTGCCGACCTCGTCGATGTCGGGGGTGCGCACGCACTTCTGGGCGCTGGTCATGCGCGGCGCCGGCGGGGTCCGCTGCCCCAGGAAGTACGGCTTGAACGGGACCATCCCGGCGGGGACCAGCAGCAGGGTGGGGTCCTCGGCGACCAGGCTGGCCGAGGGCACGACCGTGTGCCCCCGCTCCTCGAAGAACGTGAGGAAACGGCGTGCGACCTCTGCCGACTCCATGATCAGTGGCCATCCTTGTCTTCGTCGATAACGGTGTAGGGCGCGTGCAGGACGCGGCGCGGGCGGGGACCCTCCGGTGCGGGGGGGTTCCGGTCGGCCTCGATGGCCTCGCGCAGCTCGGCCTCGCGGGCCCGGGTCTCCTCGCGGACGTCCCGGGCGAAGGCGCGCAGCCGGTCCCCGACGCCGACGGCGTGGTCGGCGGCCCGGCCCGCCAGGCTCTCGGGGGTGAGGCGGCGGGCCATCCGGGTGGCCTTGCGGGTCGCCCAGACCCCGGTGCCGGCGCCGACCGCCAGCCAGAACATCCGTCTCATCTCACCGGCGCCCCTTGCCGGAGCGGCGGGCGGGCAGCTCGGGCCGCGCCGGGCGCTGGTCGGCGGCCCGGTTGGCCAGGGCCCTGCGGACGCCGTAGGAGAACGCGGCGGCCTTGACGACGGGCCCGCCGAACACGGTGGACATGACCGTGGTGACCGCCGAGACGTTCTGGGTGACGCCGGCGACCTGGCGGGTGATGACGTCGGTGCGGCCGAGCTGCTCGTTCGCGCGGCGCACGGTGCCGGTCATGTCGTCCATCAGGGGGGCGGCCTGGTCGGCGATGTCGCTGACCAGCTTGGTGGTCTCCCCCAGCAGCCGGGCCAGCTTGAGGAGGGCGTAGGCCAGGAAGGAGACCAGGATCGCCCAGAACAGGGCCACGATCAGGGCCGCCAGCTCTCCACCAGTAAGCATCCGGGTTTCCGTTCGCGTCGCCGTCCGTCGTGAGGGGCGGGTGTGGTTTCGCACGACCCTACCGTGGGTACCGGGGCCGCCCGTACCGGGTTTCCCGGCCCCGCGGCGAGACGCCGTCGCCGCGCCGCCCGCGGGTCACCGCGCTGACTCCTACCGGCAGGTTAGCCGGTCCGGGCGGCGGGCAGCGGGCCGCGGCACGGCCCTCAGGCGTCGCGATGGCCGCGCAGAACGGCGCGGATGCGGTCGAGGACCTCCGAGAACCTGGCCTCCGCGCCGTGGCGTGTCGGGCGGTAGTACTCGCGGCCCGCGACGTTGTCGGGGGCGTACTGCTGGCGGACGACCCCGCCGGGATGGTCGTGGGCGTACTTGTAGCCCTTGCCGTGGCCGAGCCGGGCGGCGCCCTGGTAGTGGGCCTCGCGCAGGTGGGCGGGCACCGGCCCGACCAGGCCCTTCTTGACGTCGCCGACCGCCTCGCCGATGGCGGTGACGACGGCGTTGGACTTGGGCGCCACCGACAGGTGGATGACGGCCTGGGCGAGGTTGATGCGGGCCTCGGGCAGGCCGACGAACTCCACGGCGTGCGCGGCGGCGACGGCGGTCTGCAGGGCGGTGGGGTCGGCCATGCCGACGTCCTCGCTGGCGTGCACGATCAGCCGCCGTGCGATGAAGCGGGGGTCCTCGCCGGCCTCCAGCATCCGGGCGAGGTAGTGCAGGGCGGCGTCCACGTCGCTGCCCCGGATGCTCTTGATGAACGCGCTGATGACGTCGTAGTGCTGGTCGCCCTCGCGGTCGTAGCGGACGGCGGCCCGGTCCACGGCCTTCTCCAGCAGGTCCACGCCGATGTCCTCGCCGTCCCCGGCGACGAGCGCGGCGGCCTCAAGGTAGGTGAGGGTGCGGCGGGCGTCGCCTCCGGCCAGCCGGATGAGGTGGTCCTCGGCCTCGCGGGTGAGCCCGACCCGGCCGCCGAGGCCGCGTTCGTCGGTGAGGGCGCGGCGGACGACCGCGCGGAGGTCGTCGTCGCCGAGCGGCTCCAGGGTCAGCAGCAGCGACCGGGACAGCAGCGGGCTGATCACGGAAAAGAACGGGTTCTCGGTGGTGGCGCCGATGAAGGACACCCAGCGGTTCTCCACCGCCGGGAGCAGCGCGTCCTGCTGGGCCTTGTTGAAGCGGTGGACCTCGTCGACGAACAGGACGGTCTGCCGGCCGGTCATCCCCAGCTCGCGCTTGGCCAGGTCGATCTCGGCGCGGACCCGCTTGACGCCGTCGCTGACGGCGGAGATCTCCACGAACCGCCGCCGGGTGACCCCGGCGACGACGTAGGCGAGGGTGGTCTTGCCGGTGCCGGGCGGGCCCCACAGGACCAGGGACATGGGGGCGTCGCGGTCCACGAGCTGGCGGATCGGGGTTCCCGGGCCGAGCAGGTGGCTCTGCCCGACCACCTCGTCCAGGCCGCCGGGCCGCATGCGGACGGCCAGCGGCTGCCGCTCGGGGGGCCCGGCCGCGTCCGCCGCCGTGGCGGGCGGCTCGGGGGCGGGCTCGTCGAACAGGCTCTCGGCCTGTGCTGGATCGACCCTGGACATGTGTTCGAGGCTATCTCTCCGCGGCCACGCCCCCGGCCGTCCGGCCGACGAGGGCCCGGCGGGAGTCTTCGGGGGATCGTTCCAGCCGGAGGGTGGCGGCCAGGCAGGCGACGATGATCGCCGAGCCGACGATGCCGTCCAGCCAGTAGTGGTTGGCGGTCAGCACCACGACCAGGGTCGTCACCACCGGATGCGCGACCGCCAGCCACCGCCACCGGCCGCCGCCGTACCGCACGACGCCCCAGGCGACCAGCAGCGCCCAGCCGACGTGCATGGACGGCATCGCGGCGAACTGGTTGGACAGCCCCTCCCCCGGCGGGTGGGCGTACGCGCTGGGCCCGTACACGTTCATCAGGTCCACCATGTCCAGGGAGGGCAGCAGCCGGGGCGGGGCCAGCGGGTACAGGGCGTGCAGCGCCATGCTCAGGGCCATCGACCCGATGATCGCCGCCCGCACCCGGGGCCACGCGGCGCGGTGCCGCCACCAGATCCAGGCCAGGAACAGGCCGGTCAGCGGGAAGTGCACCTTGACGTAGTAGTGGTTGGCGGCGGTGACCCAGCCGTCCCAGCGCAGCGCCCACTCCTGCAGGGCGGCCTCGTCGGGCAGGAACAGCGCCCGTTCCAGGTCCCACACGGAGCGCGCGTTGGCCAGGGCGGTCTCCGGGCGGCCGTCCACCAGGTGCCGCGCCCAGCGGTACAGCGCCAGCGCCGCGCCCATGAGGATGACCTGTCCCAACGCCGCCGCCACCAGGCCGGCTCTCGTGCTCCGCCACATGATCCAATCCTCGGGGTGCCCGGACGTGGCCCCGCTGGGCCGCTGGGAGGGGACCGCTGGTCCGCAGGGGGCCCGTGCGGATCGGACCGCAGGGGGATCAATCACGGCCCGTCCTGTGCTATCCAAGGGGTCCGGGAATGTCCCCCTTCGTTCCGAACCCGGCAAGCCCGCAGGAGTGACCGGCGTGAGAGTGACCGGCATGCGTGGTCGCGTACCCCATGGGGTCGCGGGCATGCTCGTCGTGCTGTTCGCGCTGACCGGCGTCGCGTTCAGCTACGGGATGGGCGGTCACGCCACCCCGTACACGCTGTGCGTGGCGCACCTGGGCGGCGACGTGCCGCCCGGCGGCCCGGTCGCCGTCGCCCAGGACCAGGCGCACCCGCCGCCGGACCTCCCCGGGCCCCCGCGGGACGAGGTGTGCCTGTCGCTGGCCGTGCTGCTGACGCTGATGGTCCTCGCGCTGGCGGCGGCCCCGCGGCCCCAGGGCACCCGGCCGCGCCGGTACGGATGGACGCTGAGCCCTCCCGCGTGCGCGGTGCCCCGGGCCCGGTCGCTCGCCGTGCTCCAGGTGCTGCGGCTGTGACGCCGCTCGCACGGCCGCCCAGGCCGTGCGAGCCGCCGTCCGTCAGTCCGTCCCCGAAGGGAGCACCCATGTCCAAGAGCGCCCGGAACCGCAACCAGCGCCAGAACCCCCTCACCAAGAGCGGCCCGCCGTGGGGGGCGATCGCGTTCTTCACCGTGATCGGCGTGTTCGTCCTCGCCGCCATCGGCTTCGCCGCCTGGCAGGCGTTCAAGCCCGCCGAGAAGATCGCCGGGCTCGTCGAGAAGGACGGCCTCGAGCGCGACCACGTCGAGGTCCCCGTCACCTACGACACCACCCCGCCGATGGGCGGCCGGCACAGCGCCGTCTGGCAGAACTGCGACGGCCGCGTGTACGACCAGCCGGTCCGCAACGAGAACGCGGTGCACTCGCTGGAGCACGGCGCCGTCTGGTTCACCTACAAGCCGGGGCTGCCGTCCGGTGACCTGGACAAGCTCAAGGACCGCGTGGAGGGCACCGACTACACGATGCTGAGCCCGGTCCCGAACCAGGACGCCCCGATCGTGCTGACCGCGTGGGGCAAGCAGCTCAAGCTGCAGAAGGCCGACGACGGCCGCATCAGCGCGTTCATGCGGGCCTACCTGCGGGGCCCGCAGACCCCCGAGCCCGGCGCGGCCTGCGCCGGCGGCAAGGACACGCCTTGACCGAGCCGGCCGCCGGCCGGGCGCCGCGCGGGCGGGGGGCCACCCTCGCCCTCGCGGCGCTGGTCG
>DATADI010000707.1:0-4427 GCA_036258615.1 Thermomonospora sp.
CGGCCGGGAGGTGATGGGCGAGCCGGTCGCCGACTCCGACGAGGAACTGGTCGAGCTGATCCAGATACTGGCCGCCTACTCGGGGCTGTCCTCGCGTCCGTTCGACACCGCCAACCCGCAGCTCGACCTGCGGCTGCCGGACGGATCCCGGCTGTCGGCCGTGATGGACGTGACGGTGCGGCCCGCGCTGTCGATCCGGCGGGCGCGGCTGGGCAAGGTGTTCCTGTCGGACCTGGTGGGCAACGGGACGCTGGCGCCGGAGCTGGGACGCTTCCTGCGGGCGGCGGTGCTGGCCCGCAAGAACATCATGATCGCCGGGGCCACCAACGCGGGCAAGACCACCCTGCTGCGCGCGGTGGCCAACGAGATTCCCGCCGGTGAGCGCCTGATCACCGTGGAACGTGCCCTGGAGCTGGGCCTGGACCAGTTCCCCGAGCTGCACCCCAACGTGGTGGCGTTCGAGCAGCGGCTGCCGAACTCCGAGGGGCAGGGCGCGATCTCGATGGCCGAACTGGTGCGCCGCTCGCTGCGCATGAACCCGTCCCGTGTCATCGTCGGCGAGGTGCTGGGCGACGAGATCGTCACCATGCTCAACGCCATGACGCAGGGCAACGACGGCTCGCTGTCCACCATCCACGCGAACTCCTCCATGGAGGTGTTCAACCGCATCGCCACGTACGCCATCCAGGCCGAGGAACGGCTCCCGACCGAGGCCACCCACATGCTCATCGCCGGGGCCATCGACTTCGTCGTCTTCATCGAGAAGCGCAACGACTACGGGCGCGGTGGCCGGTTGCGCCGGTACGTCGCCAGCGTCCGCGAGGTCACCGGCTGCGACGTGCGGGTGCTGTCGTCGGAGGTGTTCGCCATGGGCCCGGAGGGCCACGCCGTCCCGGCCGCCCCGATCTCCTGCGCCGACGAGCTCGCCGAGTACGGCTACGACATGGCGATGGGAGGTGGCTGGTGATGCTCGCCCCCGACGTCCTCGCCGCCGTGCTCGCCGGGGCCCTGGTCGGTGGAGGCGTGCTCCTGCTGGTCACGGCGATCCGCGGCGTCCCCGTACGCCCCGGACGCCCGACCCGCCGCCGCAGCCGTGAGGACATCATCCGCACGCTCACCACCCGCACCGCCCTGTCGATCATCGCCGGGACGCTCGTGCTGGTCGTGACGCGCTGGCCGGTGGCGGCGATCGGCGCGGGCCTGCTCGTCGCCGGGTGGGAGGGCATCGCCGGAGGCGCCGCCGAGGAACGCCGCGCGATGGCGCGCCTGGAGGGCCTCGCCGCATGGACGGAGTCGCTCCGCGACACCATCGCGGGCGCCGTCGGCCTGGAACAGGCGATCCCCTCCTCACTGCGCGCCGCCGCCCCGGCCCTGCAGCAGCCGCTGCGGACCCTGGTCGACCGCCTGCACACCCGGATGCCGATGCCTGAGGCGCTGCGCCGCTTCGCCGACGACCTCAACGACCCGTCCGCCGACCTGGTCGTCTCCGCGCTGATCCTGAACGCCCGGCTGCGCGGCCCCGGCCTGCGCGACATGCTCGGCGCCCTGTCCACCTCGGCCCGCGCCGAGCTGGACATGCGCCGCCGGGTCGCCGCCGACCGCCGCTCCACCCGCCGCAGCGTCACCATCGTCGTCGGCGTCTCCGTCGGCACGGCCCTGCTCCTGACGGTCTTCAACCGCTCGTACGTGCAGCCCTACAACGGCTTCGTCGGCCAACTCGTCCTCCTGGTGGTCATCGCGCTGTACGCCGCCGCCTTCCTGTGGCTGCGCCGCCTGGCCCGGTACGACGTTCCGCAGCGCCTGCTCGGCACCCCGACCTCCCGCCCCGGAGTCCCCGGCGAGGTCCCCGCCACCGTCGCGGGCTGGCAGGGCTCCGCGACCCCGCCGCTGCGAGGCCGCCACGCCATGGATGCCGGGGGTGGCAGGCCGTGACGACTTTTCGGACGGGTTGGCCGGTGGTGTGCTGTGTGGCGGTTGCGCCGGGGCGGGTCCGCTCTGGGGGCTGGTCGCCCGTGACCGTGGGGTTCTGCGACCCGCCGCTGCGAGGCCGCCATGCCATGGACGCCGGAGGTGGCCGCGGATGACGGGTGCGTTGCTGGCCGGGGCGGCCGTGGGGCTGGGGCTGTATGCCCTGGTACGGGCGTTGTTCCCGGCGCGGCCGGGGCTGGCGGCGAGCCTGGCGGCGTTCGACCGGGCGCGGGCGGCCGACACCGACGCCACCAAGCGCGGCGCGACGCCCGGCGTGGAGCAGGTCACCGGGCTGCGCGCCCAGGTGGGGCGGTCCCTGGCGCGGTTCTACGAGTCGCGCGGCTGGGAACAGCGGTCGGTGCGGGCGGACCTGGCGTTGCTGGGCCGCTCGTACGAGGGCTTCCTGGCGACCAAGTTCCTGTTGCCCGCCGGGGCGCTGGTGTTCATGCCCGCGTTGCTGGCGTACACGACGCTGCTCGGTATCGGCGGGATGGCGCTGCCGGTGTGGCTGGCGCTGCTGATGGCGGCGTTCTTCTTCTTCCTGCCCGACCTGCAACTGCGGCAGGAGGCGGCGCAGCGCCGCCGCGACTTCCGGCATGTGGTGGGCGCCTTCCTCGATCTGGTGTCGATGAACCTGGCGGGAGGACGGGGCGTGCCGGAGGCGCTGATGACCGCCTCGCAGGTCGGCGAGGGCTGGGCCATGGTGCGGATCCGCGACGCGCTCGCCAACGCCCGCATCACCGGGCAGACGCCCTGGCAGGCCCTGGGGCGGCTCGGCGAGGAGGTCAGCATCGCCGAGCTGCGCGACCTGGCGGGTGCGCTGGCGCTGGTCGCGGACGACGGGGCCAAGGTGCGCCAGTCCCTGTCGGCCCGCGCCGCCTCGATGCGCAGCCGTGAGCTGGCCGAACTGGAGGGCAAGGCGGGGGAGCGGTCACAGTCGATGCTGGTGGCCCAGTTGCTGTTCTGCTTCGGCTTCATGATCTTCCTCGGCTTCCCGGCCTTGATCCGAGTCCTGATGGCATGACCAGTGAACCCGTCCCCCCTGTGAGAAACCCGAGGAGTCGCTGTGAATCTCCTGAACGATCCCGCGATCATCTACCTGCGGGCCATGCTGGAGCTCCGCATCCACCGAGCCCGCACTGAGGACCGGAGCCTGGGTGTGTCCGCGATCGAGTGGGCGATCATCACCGGAATGCTGGCGGCCATCGCGCTGGCCGTCTATACGGTGATCCGCGGGAGCATCGAGGGCTCCGCCGACAAGATCAAGACCGACTACAAGCAGTGACGCGATCCCGCGCGCCGAGGCGGCACCGGACCGACCGCGGCGTCTCGTCGATCGAGCTCGCGCTGCTCACCCCGGCGCTGATCCTGGTCATCCTGTGCGTCATCCAGTTCGCCATGGTGTACCACGCTCGGCATGTCGCGCTGGCCGCCGCGCAGAGCGGCGCCCGGGTCGCCCGCAGCGACCTGAACGGTGGCTGGAAGGCGGAGGCCGAGGCCAAGGCGCGCGCGTCCGTACAGCACTACGGTGCCAACCTGCTCACCGACCTGCGCGCCAGGGCCACCACCGACGGTGACGACAACCGGTGGGTGGACGTGCGTGGCAAGGCCGTCCGAGTCATTCCGTTCATGACGTTCCGGGTGCACCAGCGGGCGGGCGGCCCGATCGAGTGCTTCCGCCCCGACGACGGCGGCACCGACTGCGAGGCCCCATGACCGTACGGGAGCGCGGTGACGGCGGCGGCATGTCGCTGGAACTCGTCCTGCTCACGCCGGTCTTCGTCATGTTCCTGTTGCTGCTGGCGGCGGCCGGCCGGGTCGTGGACGCGCAGAGCCAGATCGACGGCGCCGCCCGGGACGCGGTCCGCGCCGCGTCCATCGCCCGCAGCGCCGGGGACGCCCGCCGGTTCGCCGAACGCGCGGCGGGCGACAGCCTGCGCGACACCCACTGGTGCCGGGGCGGCCCGAGCGTCAGCACCGACACGCGCCAGTGGGGACCGGGCGGACGCGTCACCGTCACCGTGTCCTGCACGGTAGACCTCGGTGACCTGGCCTTCATCGGCCTACCAGGCTCCCGCACCTTCACCGGCGACGCCGTCGCGCCCATCGACCGATACACCTACCGAGGCACCGACACGGAGGACCCCGGATGAGCGTGCGCACAGGTGCACCGCCGAGCCGATGGCGCGAACGCTCCGCCCCCGTTCGACCTGCGCGGCCCGAGGAGCACGGCGGTTTCGCCATGGGGCAGGCTGCGCGGCCCAAGGAGCACGGCGGCTCTGCTAGTGGGCAAGCTGCGCGGCCCAAGGAGCGCGTCGGCTCGGCTGTTGGGCGGGTTGCGTTGCCCGAGGGGCGTGGACGTTCCGCCCTGGGGCGGGCTGCTCGGGCCGAGGAGCACGGCGGCTTCGCCGGGGGGCAGGCTGCGCGGCCCAAGGAGCACGGCGGCTCTGCTAGTGGGC
>DATADI010000708.1:0-3012 GCA_036258615.1 Thermomonospora sp.
CGCGCGGCTCGGACCGGGGCGCCGCGACCCGCGGGGCACTGCTGGCCGCCGCCCGCGACGTGTTCGCCGAGTGCGGGTTCGCCCAGGCCGCGGTCACCGACATCGTGGCCCGCGCGGGGGCCAGCGTCGGCAGCCTGTACCACCACTTCAACGGCAAGGCCGACCTCTACCTGACGCTGTGGGACGAGTTCCAGACCCGCCAGCAGGAACGCACCCGCGAGGCGGTGCACGCGGCCCGCGCCGCCGGTGAGACCGACCCCATGCAGGTGTTCATCGCGGGCGCCAACGCCTACCTCGACGGCTGCCTCGCCGACCGGCGCATCGCCCGGCTGTTCATCCGGGGCGACGGCCCGCCCGGGTTCGACCGGGTGATGCAGAAGCGGCTGCGCAAGTGGGCCCGCCGCAACGCCGCCCTGTTCCACACCCCCGACGGCGGGGTGGACGAGCCGCTGGTGATCGTGCTCACCGGGGCGATGGCGGCGGCGGTGACCGAGATCTCCATCTCCGAGGACGAGGCGGCCTCCCGCAAACTGGCCGCCGACATCATGGAGATCATCGGCACCATCCGGAGCCCCCGTGCGGAGCGGTCCTGACCGTGCGCGATCCTGGCAGGGTGACCGACACAACCGCCGACACGACCGCCGAGAAGCCTTCCGCGACGGAGTCCGGGGAGCCCGTCGAGGTCTCGCCCGGCGTCTACAAGCGGCTGACCACCGGCCTGGGCGGCTACGCCATGGCGATGCTGGCGTGCCTGCTCATGGTCGGGCTGGTCGTCCTGATCACCCCGCGCGAGCAGGAGGAGCGGCTGCCCGTCGCCGACTACGGCGGCCACCTGTTCGCGCTGCGCACCGACGCGCCCTACACCCCGTACGCCCCGGAGGGCCTGCCCGCCACCTGGCGTCCCACCAGTTCCCGCCTGTCGGGGCTGAACTCCAAGGGGCCGGTGGCCTGGCACCTGGGCATGGTGACCCCGTCGGAGGAGTACGCGGCGCTGGAGCAGAGCAACGAGAAGCCCGTCGCCGAGTACCTGTGGCGGATGACCAACTCCCGTGAGGCGCTGGGGCCCCAGCAGGTCGCCGGGCAGACGTGGCAGCGCTACTACCGCGAGGACAAGGACCAGCGCTCCCTGGTGCGCACCCTGCCGGACGTCACCGTGGTCGTCACCGGCACCGCGTCGTACGAGGAGCTGGCGGTGCTGGCCGCCGCGCTGAAGCCGCAGGCCCGGGGCGGCACCGTCCCGACGCCGACCGCCTCGGCGAACTGATCAGAACGGGGCCTGCCCGGCGTCGGCGCCGTCCTGCGGGGCGGCCATCGCGGCGGCGAGGCGGGCGCGGGCGCCCTCCAGCCACTCCTCGCAGATCTCGGCGAGCCGCTCGCCGCGCTCCCACAGGTTCAGCGACTCCTCCAGGGTGAGGCCCCCGGCCTCCAGGCGGCGCACCACCTCGGCCAGCTCGTCACGGGCCTGCTCGTAGGACGGCCTGTTGTCGTCGGTCACGGCGCCCAGCCTAGTCGCCGGGGCCGTCCACGGTGGCCCGCAGCCGCCCGTCGGCCAGCCTGACCAGCAGCGCGTCACCCTTGGCGGTGTCGGCCGCCGACCGCAGCACCGCCCCGTCCGGGCGCTGCACGATCGCGTACCCGCGGTCCAGCGTGGCGGCGGGCGACAGCGCCAGCAGCCGGGCCCGGGTGTGGGAGAGCTGGTCGCCCGCCCGGTCCAGCGCCGCCGACAGGCAGCGGCGGGCCCGGTCGCGCAGCGCCAGCACCTGCTCGGCCTGGCGCTCGACCTCCCGGACCGGGTCGGCCAGCGCGGGCCGCGACCGCATCGCCTCCAGCCAGGCCCGCTCCCGGTCCACCCGGCCCGCCACGCAGCGCCGTCCCCGGTCCCGCAGCTGCCGGACGAGCTGGAGCTGCTCGCGCACGTCCGGGACGACCTTCTTGGCCGCGTCGGTCGGGGTGGACGCCCGCACGTCGGCGACCAGGTCCAGGATCGGGCTGTCCTGCTCGTGCCCGATGGCGCTGACCACCGGGGTGCGGGCGGCGGCCACGGCGCGCACCAGGGCCTCGTCGGAGAACGGCAGCAGGTCCTCCATCGCGCCGCCGCCCCGCGCGATCACGATGACCTCGATCGCGGGATCGGCGTCCAGCGCGCGCAGCGCCTCCATGATCTCGGCGACCGCGTGGGAGCCCTGGACCGCGGTGTTCTCGACCCGGAACCGGACGGCGGGCCAGCGCCGCCGCGCGTTCTGCAGGACGTCGTGCTCGGCGTCGGAGTCGCGCCCGCAGATCAGGCCGACCGCCCCGGGCAGGAACGGCAGGGGCCGCTTGCGCTCGGGCCGGAACAGCCCCTCGGCCGCCAGCACCTGCTTGAGCCGCTCCAGCCTTGCCAGCAGCTCGCCGACCCCCAGGGGACGGACCTCCAGGGCGCTGAGCGAGAAGGTGCCCCGGTTGATCCAGAAGTCGGGCTTGGCGTGGACGACGACCCGGGCGCCGTCGGTCACGGCGGGCCCGGCCGCGTCGAACACCGCGCGGGGACCGACGACCCGCACCGACATGTTGGCCACCGGGTCGCGCAGCGTCAGGTAGACGGTGCCCGCCCGGCGGTTCAGCTCGGTGATCTGCCCCTCGACCCAGATCCGGCCGAGCCGCCCGATCCATCCGCCCACCGCGTTCAGCACGGTCCTGACCGGCACCGGCGACTCCGCCGAGGTCTCCATCGCCATGCCCGGCAGCCTAACCGGATGACGGCCACCCGGCCCGCCCCACCGAGGGGGCTCCGTCCGGAGCCCCCCCGCGTGTCGGGTCAGCCGCCGCCGTTGAGCTTGGCGATCCGGTTCTCGTACATCCTCAGGACCTCGGCGCGGGCGGCGTGGCGGCGCTCGTACTCGCGCAGCAGCCGGACCTGGTCGGCGGTCAGCCCGCGCAGCCGCGCCCGGAGCTGAGGGATCGACGCCTCGTCGTAGTTGGGCACCGGCAGGTCGGCCTTCCTCGGGCCCTCGCTCGCCGGGGCCTCGGGGT